>JALZNU010000009.1 GCA_030857495.1 Actinomycetota bacterium
GTCAAGCAGAAGCTCGACGAGCGCGGACTCGCCCTGCGCGGCTGACCCGCAGCACCTTATTCTTTCGACGTCTACACGAGGAACCACGATGCCGACCCCACGCCGAGCACGCAGCTTTGGCGGCGATGCCGCCCACCAGCGCCTGATGATGGCGAACCTCGCCGCGTCGCTCTTCGCCGCAGAGGCCATCGTCACCACCGAGGCGAAGGCGAAGGCGCTGCGACCGATCGCCGAGAAGCTCATCACGAAGGCGAAGCACGCACAGGACGGCGAGATGCGGGTGCACCGCATCCGCCAGCTCCAGAGCTACCTGGGTGATCGCGAGATGACCCACAAGCTGGTCAACGACGTCGCCCCCCGCTACGTCGACCGCAACGGCGGCTACACCCGCATCCTGAAGCTCGGCTCGCGCAACGGCGACAACGCCCAGATGGCTCGCATCGAGCTCGTCTGACCCCTGCCCGTCCGCCCCACCACCGTCTGGGCGGGATTCCTCCCATCCGACGCTCCGGGCGGGATTTCTCTCAACTGCTGGAACAGATCCCGCCCAGACCGTGGTGTCCCGACGAGGTGAACCCGGTCGCGACCGGCGCAGAATGAACAGATGATGGACGACGGTGGCGTGCGACGGGCGCGCCTGCTCGTCGCCTACGACGGCGCGCCGTTCCATGGCTTCGCAGTCAACGACGGTGTCGCCACGGTGATGGGGTCGCTGTCAGACGCGGTCGGGCGGATCGTGCGCTCGGCACCGGAAGACCTCGGTCTCGTCGGCGCGGGGCGCACCGACGCCGGCGTGCACGCCTGGGGTCAGGTCGTGTCCTGCGCGCTGCCCGTCGAGACCGATCTCGGTGACCTCGCCTACCGCGTCAACCGCATGCTCGGCCCGTCGATTGCCGTGCGCGCCGCCGACTGGGTGCCCGACGACTTCCACGCCCGGTACTCGGCAACGGCGCGGCGCTATCGCTACCTCGTGTGGAACGCGCCGCACCCGAATCCGCTGCTCGCCCACCGGACCTGGCACGTCCCGACGCCGCTCGTGCGGTGGGCGCTCGACGCGGCGTGCGACCCGCTGGTCGGCCGGCACGACTTCTCGTCGTTCTGCCGCCGGGCCAAGGTGGCGGACGGCGATCGCGAGCCGACGCTCGTCCGCCACGTCATCGACGCCAGATGGACGATCGTCGACGAGCACCTGCTGCGCTTCGAGATCTCGGCCAACTCGTTCTGCCAGCAGATGGTGCGCAGCATCGTCGGCACGCTCGTCGATGTCGGTCGCGGCAAGCTGACGCCCGGCGAGATCCGAGCGATCCTCGCCGCGCGCGACCGTTCGGCCGCCGGCAGCGTGGCGCCACCGCACGGGCTGACGTTGTGGCACGTCGACTACCCCGACGCCGCTATGCCGGTTGGGACGATCGGTGGGGCGCCGTAGGATAGCGAGGTTCCCGAAACGACCTGGACAGCGAGCATGCCCACGTACACACCCAAAGCCTCCGAGATCGAGCGCAGCTGGCACGTCGTCGACGCTGACGGCGTGGTGCTCGGCCGTCTGTGCACCACCGTCGCCAGCATCCTGCGCGGCAAGCACAAGCCGACGTTCGCCCCGCACATCGACACGGGCGACCACGTCATCATCGTCAACGCCAGCAAGGTCGTGCTCACCGCAGGCAAGGCCGATCGCGAGCGGGTCTACCGCCACAGCGGCTACCCCGGCGGCCTGAAGTCGAAGTCGTACGCCGAGCTGCTGGCGACCAAGCCCGCCGACGCGGTGCGCAACAGCGTGAAGGGAATGCTGCCGAAGGGTCCGCTCGGACGCCAGATGCTCACGAAGCTGAAGGTCTACGAGGGTCCCCAGCACCCGCACCTGGCCCAGAACCCGCTCACGCTCGAGATCTGACGGAGACGACATGACCACCCCGCTCACGCAGACCACCGGCCGTCGCAAGGAAGCGATTGCTCGCGCTCGACTGCGCCCGGGTACCGGCGTCGTCACCGTCAACGGACGTGCCTTCGATGACTACTTCCCGACGGCGACGCAGCGCATGGTCGTGTCCGAACCGCTGCGCGTGAGCGAGGTCACCGAGGCCTACGACATCGATGCCGCGATCATCGGTGGCGGCGCGAGCGGTCAGGCCGGCGCGTTGCGCATGGCGATCGCCCGCTCGCTCGTCGAGCTCGATCCTGACCGCCGCGCAGCGCTCAAGCGGGCAGGGTTGCTCAGCCGTGACTCGCGTCGCAAGGAATCGAAGAAGTACGGCCTGAAGAAGGCCCGCAAGGCGCCGCAGTACACCAAGCGCTGACCGGGCCGTGAGGTTCGGCACCGACGGCGTCCGCGGCGTCGCCAACACCGAGCTCGCCCCGTCCTTCGCGCTCGCCCTCGGGCGCACCGCGGCTCGCGTGCTCGGCGTCCGACGCGCCGTCATCGGCGGCGACACGCGCCGCTCCACCCCGATGTTCGAGCACGCGCTCGCAGCCGGGCTCGCCAGCGCCGGCGTCGACGTGACGCTCGTCGGTGTCGTGCCGACGCCCGTCATCGCGTTCGAGGCGAGTCGTGATGACGCCACGCTCGGCGCCGTCGTGTCGGCTTCGCACAACGTGTTCACCGACAACGGCGTCAAGCTCTTCGCGCCCGGTGGGCACAAGCTCTCCGATGACGTCCAGACCCGGATCGAGGCGTCGCTGCACGACGAGGGATTCGGTGTCGCCGCCCCCGAAGCGGTCGGCAGGATCTCGGTCGCCGACGACAGCGGTGAGCGACTCGACGACTATCGCAGCCACGTCCTCGCGGCGCTCGACGGACGGTCGCTGTCGGGCCTCACCGTCGCCCTCGACGCGGCGAACGGCGCAGGTCATCGCATCGCGCCCGAGATCTTCACGGCCGCGGGTGCGTCCGTGATCGCCGTGCACGTCGATCCCGACGGGGCCAACATCAACGCCGGGTGCGGTGCGACGCAACCCGAGTCGCTCGCTGCGGCCGTGCGCGCCGAGGGGGCGGACATCGGTGTTGCGCTCGACGGTGACGGCGATCGCTGCATCGCTGTCGATGCCGACGGCGCCGTGGTCGACGGCGACCACATCCTCGCCATCTGCGCCACCGATCTGCGTGATCGAGGCGCGCTGCGCGCCGACACGGTCGTCGTCACGGTGATGACGAACCTCGGCTTTCGCCTCGCCATGGAGCACGCCGGCATCCGCGTCGTCGAGACGGCGGTCGGCGACCGCTACGTGCTGGAGGCGCTCGAGCGGGAGTCGCTCTCGCTCGGCGGCGAGCAGAGCGGTCACGTCATCTTCCGCGATCGTTCCACCACGGGCGACGGCATCCTCACCGGACTCGTGCTCGCCGACATCGTCGCACGATCCGGACGCCCGTTGAGCGAGCTCGCGGCCGAAGCGATGACGTCGCTCCCGCAGGTTCTGGTCAACGTGGCGACCCCGCCGACCGACGACGCATCGCCGGGTGCGCCGCGTCGCGACTGGACGGCGGTACTGGCCGACGACATCGCCGCCGTCGAGGCCGAGCTCGGCGACCACGGCCGTGTGCTCGTGCGCCAGAGCGGCACCGAGCCTCTGGTGAGAGTCATGGTCGAGGCACCGACCGAGCAGGACGCCGAACGCGCCGCAGCACGCCTCGTAGCTGCGATCGACGACCGATCTCGTCTCGACGAGCCTGCCCCGACCGACCAGTAGCCTGCACGCATGTGCGGCATCATCGGCATCCTGAGCCGTCCGAGCACGCGCTCGATCCCCGCCTCCGGTGAGCTCGTCGAGGGGCTCGAGCGTGCTCTCGACGCCCGTCCCGACGTCGCCGCGGTTGCCGACCGGGCATTCGAGGTCGACCGGCTGCTGTGCGGCGTTCCCGGCGTGTTGGCGCTCTGTGGCGACCGTGATCTCGCCACCGCGCTGACGGCGCGACTCGACCAGCTCGACGCCTTCGTGGAGGAGCTCGATCGTGGCCTCGAGGAGAAGGGGCCAGACGACGAGGCGTTCGACGCCGAGGCGGCGTCGTTGATCCGCTTGCGCGATGCGCTGTGGGCGCTGCGACGCGACCGCCTCCCCACCGCCCGTCGCGTCAGCGCCCTCGCCGAGCGCTCGCTGCGCCCGTCGACTGTCGCCGGCTACCTCGCCGTGCAACAGTCGCTCAGCGCGCTCGATCGGCTCGAGGTGCGGGGCCGTGACTCTGCCGGTGTGCACCTCTTCGTGTGGGGTCACGACATCGACGCCGGCGACCGCGACCTGCTCGTCGCCGTCGCCGAGCGTGACGATGCGCTGTTCCAGTCGCGGTCCGTGCGTCTCGCCGATGGTTGCCTGTCGTTCGTGTACAAGGCGGCAGCCGAGATCGGCGAGCTCGGCGACAACACGGCTGCGCTGCGCGCGGCGATCCAGGATGACGACCTGCTACGCCGGGCGTTGCAGTCCGAGAAGTCCGCGGTGGCGATTCTCGGCCACACGCGCTGGGCGAGCGTCGGCGCGATCTCCGAACCCAACGCCCACCCCGTCAACAGCGACGAGGTCGAAGCCGACACGGGCGATGCGCCGTACGTCGTCGCGGCGCTCAACGGCGACGTCGACAACCACGGCGACCTCCGGGCCGAGCACGCACTGCGCTTCGCCGTGCCCATCACCACCGACGCGAAGGTGATCCCGGCGCTCGTCGCCCGCCAGATGCGCACGGTCGACGCGGCCACCGCGTTCCGCAGGGCCGTCGCCGGTTTCCACGGGTCGATCGCGATCGGCGCAGCGACCGCCTCATCGCCCAACGAGCTGATGCTGGCACTGCACGGCAGCGGGCAGGGCCTGTACATCGGGCTCGCCGAGGACCGCTACGTCGTGGCGAGCGAGCCGTACGGTCTCGTCGAGGAGACGGCCGAATACGTGCGTCTCGACGGCGAGCACGGTGGCGAGGTCGTCGTGCTCGACGGCACGCTCGCCGGGTCGCACGAGGGCATCGCCCGCAGCAGCTTCGACGGCGAGGTCAACCCCGTGACGTCCGACGACGTCGTGACAGCGGAGATCACGACTCGTGACATCGACCGCGGCTCCTCCCCGCACTTCCTGTTGAAGGAGATCACCGAGTCGCCCGAGAGCCTGCGCAAGACTCTGCGAGGCAAGATCGTCGATCAGGGAGGTCAGCTGCACGCCAGGGTCGGCGAGCGGACGTTGCCGAGCGCCGTCGCCGATCGCCTCGCGACCGGTGCGATCCGGCGCATCCGGGTGATCGGCCAAGGTACGGCCGCAGTCGCCGGTCAGAGCATGGCGGCACTGCTCGACGAGCTCACCGATGGCGAGCTCGACGTCGACGCCGTCACGGCAACCGAGCTGTCGGGTTTCAACCTGCGCCTCGACATGTCCGACACGCTCGCCGTCGCCGTGAGCCAGAGCGGCACCACCACCGACACGAACCGCACCGTCGATCTGTTGCGCGCACGCGGTGCCGCCGTCATCGCCATCGTCAACCGCCGCGGGAGCGACCTCACCGAGAAGGCGGACGGCGTCCTGTATACGAGCGACGGCCGTGACGTGGAAATGAGCGTCGCATCGACGAAGGCGTTCTACTCGCAGGTCGCCGCCGGGGCGCTGCTCGCCTGCGCGATCAGTGAAGCCGCCGGCACCGGCTCCGATGAGCGTCGCCACCGACTCCTGTCGTCGCTGCGCGATCTCCCGGCGGCGATGCGCACCGTGTTGTCGAACCGCCCTTGGATCGCCGAGGCGGCACAGCGGTTCGCGCCGACGAAGCGCTACTGGGCCGTCGTCGGCAACGGCCCCAACAAGGTTGCGGCGGAGGAGGTCAGGATCAAGCTCTCCGAGCTCTGCTACAAGTCCATCGCCTGCGACGTCACGGAAGACAAGAAGCACATCGACCTGTCGTCCGAACCGCTCATCCTCGTCTGCGCCGCAGGACTCTCGGGTGGCACAGCGGCCGACGTCGTCAAGGAGGTCGCGATCTTCCGGGCGCACAAGGCGGTCCCGATCGTGATCGTCAACGAGGGCGAGCAACGCTTCGACGCCGCGGCGACCATCACCGTGCCCGTCGTCGATCCTGCGCTCGGCTTCGTGCTGGCAGCGATGGTCGGGCACCTGTTCGGCTACGAAGCGGCGCTCGCCATCGACGAATCGGCACGGCCGCTGCACTCTGCTCGCGAGATCGTGGAGCGGGCGGCGGCGGAGGGTTCGTCGGGCGAGGCCGTCCTCGGACGCGTCAGCGCACGGATCCGCCCGATGGTCGACCAGTTCTTCGCCGGGATCCGGTCAGGGCGCTTCGACGGACATCTCGAGGCGAGCTCAGCCGTTCGCCTCGCGTCGCTGATGCACACGATGCTCGACGACAGCCCGCTCGAGACGTACTCCAGCGTGTCCGGCAAGGTGGCGACACCCGGCAACCTTCTCGACGACCTGATGAGCTCGCTGACACAGGCCATCGAGGAGCTCACCCGTCCCGTCGATGCCATCAAGCACCAGGCCAAGACCGTCACGGTCGGCATCTCGCGCAGCGACGAGGGCGTTCTCGATCGTCCGCTCGTGCAGGCGACGTTCCAAGCCGGTGCCGGTCGCGATGTGCTCACCTATCGCTGCATCAAGGTGCTCGCCGACCTCGACGCCGCCGTCGCCGAGGTCAAGGGCTTCACCCGCTACCGGGTCACGGGCAACTCGATCGAGGTCGTCGACCGGGGCGGCCTGGCACGCAGCCTGCGCAGCAGGGTCGACACGAACGCCGCGCTCAAGGGCACGAAGCGCAGCGTCGCCAACGGGCGCGAGCTCGTCGTCGCCAGGGGCCGCCGCGACGGCAGGACGGTCATCCTCGTACCAGAGACGAAGGGGAGCGAGTGCACCGGCATCACGCTGCTGCACGTGCGATTCCACGATCGGTTGCCGGCGACGACGATGCGCACCATCATGGCCGGCTACGACCGCCGCTACGACCGCCTCGTCGACTTCGTCACCGAGACGGAGGGCGAGTTCGACGACAGCCGGCTCGCCGACGTGTCGGTCGAGGACCTCCTCATCGAGCCGATCGCAGGTCTCGCCGACACGTGGGTCAGCCCGTCGGGGTGATCGGCGTCGGCGTCGATGCGGTCGACATCGATCGCTTCGCCCGGTCACTGGCGCGCACGCCGGGGATGCGCACGCGCCTGTTCACGGCGCAGGAGCTCGCCGACGTCGCGCCCCGAGTCGACCCCGTCCCTGCGCTCGCCGCCCGCTTTGCCGCACGCGAGGCGACGATGAAGGTGCTCGGGCTGGGCATCGGGGCGTTCGGCTTCCACGACGTCTCGGTTGAGCGCCAGCCGTCGGGCCGTCCGACGCTCATCGTGACCGGGCGAGCGCGCGCACTGGCCGACGACGCGGGAGTGCGGGCCTGGCACCTGTCGCTCGCCCACACCGCGACCGTCGCGATCGCCGTCGTGACCGCGTCCTGACCGCAAGGTCACCGCAACCGGGTGAGGTGTTCCGGTGGCCTTTGCGGGCCAGACTGACAAGATGACCTCGACGGCACCCCTCGCGCAGCTGCGCACCAGAGTGGGTGAGGCCGTGTTCAGCGCCGTCGCCGGACGGCGAGGTCCCGACGACCGCGCCCGGATCGTCGACACGCCGGGTCCACGATGGTTCGACGAGGGGAGCCCGATCACGATCGTGCACGCCGACTCGTCGATGTTCGTCGGCGGGCTGCGGGCGCTGCTGCTGCAGTCGCTGCACCCACTGGCGATGGCGGGAGTCGCCGAGCACAGCGACTACCGCCACGATCCGTGGGGTCGACTCGCACGCACGAGTTACTTCCTCGCGGCCACGACGTTCGGGTCCGCACCGATCGCCGAACAAGCTGTCGCCACGGTTCGCGCCGTCCACGAGCGCGTCCAGGGTGTGGCGAGCGACGGCCGTCCCTACGCCGCGAGCGACCCGCACCTGCTGCGATGGGTGCACGTCGCGGAGGTCGACAGCTTCCTGCGCGCGCACCGCCGGTTCGGGCGCGAACCGCTGACGGCGGAGGGGTACGACCACTACGTCGAGCAGATGGCGAGAATCGGGTCGGCCCTCGGCGCTGAAGAGCTG
Organism: Actinomycetota bacterium; assembly: GCA_030857495.1. GTDB lineage: Bacteria > Actinomycetota > Acidimicrobiia > Acidimicrobiales > Ilumatobacteraceae > JACDHN01. The sequence goes on from JALZNU010000009.1 coordinate 8,038, forward strand.
CCCACCACGTGCGCCGAGCTGGATGCCGCGATCCAGGGCCACCGGCCGGAGCTGCGCAGCACCCCAGCGGCACGTCGCGCCGCACGATTCCTCATCCTGCAGCCGCCGATGCCGGTAGTGGCGCGTGGCCCGTATCTCGCGCTCGCAGCAGCGGCGGCGTCGATGCTCCCGTGGTGGGCGCGCTGGCCGCTGCGCCTGCCATGGCTCCCGCTCACGGAGGCGACCGCGATCACCGCCCTCGGTGACGCCGTCACGCGCACCATTCGCTGGGCGACGACGCCGGCGGCCCCACCCGTCCTGTCATGAGCGTTGTGGCGAAATCGCTACGATCCTCATGACAGAACGGGTGCGCGGGTGGTTCGACGAGCGACCGTGCGACCGGCCTCGTGGTTCAACGGGCGACGAGGCGTTCACGATCTCGCCGGTGAGTCGGTCTCGCTCGTCGCCTACCTGGCGGCTGACCTGAGAAACGGTTCCCGTACCATGTCGGCGTGATTCCCGTCCTCACGCCTGACGAGATTGCGGCCGTGGACGCCGCGGCGCCCGAGCCCATCGACGTGTTGATCGATCGAGCCGGTGCCGCCGTCGCCCGCAGCGCCATGCGGCTGATGGGCGGCGGCGCCTACGGCCGGCGTGTCCACGTCATCGCCGGCGCGGGCAACAACGGCGGCGACGGGCGCCGTGCCGCGGCGTTGCTCGTCGCGGCAGGCGCCCGCGTCGACGTGCACGACGCAGCGAACTGCCCGCTCGAGCTCGACAGGGCCGACCTCGTCATCGATGCCGCCTACGGCACCGGCTTCCACGGCGAGTGGGTCGCGCCGGACATCGACGCCGCGGCGGTGCTCGCCGTCGACATCCCGTCGGGCGTCGACGGCATGACCGGCGTGGTGAGCGGGCGAGCGCTGCAGGCCGACGTGACGGTGACTTTCGCGGCGATGAAGCCCGGTCACCTTTTCGGCGACGGCCGCGCACTGTCGGGGCGCGTCGATGTCGCCGACATCGGGCTGCCGCTCGACCGGCAGGAAAGATCGCGGCGCACCGGCGTCGTCGACGAGGACGACATTGCGTCCTGGTGGCAGCCGCGTCCGCACGACGCACACAAGTGGTCGTCTGCGCTGCGCGTCGTCGCCGGCAGTCCCGGGATGGGGGGAGCGGCATGGCTGACGGCAGAGGCCGCGACCCGCGCCGGAGCAGGGCTCGTGCACCTGATGTCGCCCGGCGGACATGTCACCGCCCCGAAGGAGGTGATCACCGCGCCGCTCGCCAGCGAGGACTGGCACCGCGGTGCGCTGCGCGACCTCGATCGGTTCCACGCGCTCGTGATCGGCCCGGGACTCGGGCGTCACGAGCGCAACGTCGCCCCCGCCGTCAACACCGTGAGCGACGCCGGCGTGCCGGTCGTCGTCGACGGCGATGCGCTCTTCGCCCTCGCGGTCGCGGACGGCGCGGTCGCCGAACGGATACGGCGGCGACGCCGCGCCACGATCCTGACGCCGCACGACGGCGAGTTCGAGCTACTCACCGGTGCCCGCCCTGGCGACGATCGCATCGAAGCGGCTCGCTCGCTCGCCGCGGAGTGCCGCTGCGTGGTGCTGCTGAAGGGCCCGACGACGATCGTGGCATCGTCCACCGGTTCGGTGCGGCTCGTCGCCAACGGCGACCAGCGCCTCGCGACTGCGGGGTCGGGCGACGTGTTGTCGGGCATCATCGGAGCGCTCGTCGCATCCGGTCACAACGCCTTCGACGCGGCGACGTGCGGTGCATGGATCCATGCCGCAGCCGGCAACCGTGGTCATGCGCACGGCCTCGTCGCCGGCGATCTGCCGTCGCTCGTGCCCGGCGTGCTGGCCGACGTCGCCGCCGCTCGCCGGACGACGCGATGACGGCGCCGCAGCGCTGGGCGTGGGCCGATGTCGATCTCGACGCGATCGCCTCCAACGTCGCGTCCGTCCGCGATCTCGTCGCGCCGTCGCAGGTGTGGGCGGTCGTCAAGGCCAACGGCTACGGCCACGGTGCCGTGCCGGTCGCGACGGCTGCCCTGCTCGGTGGTGCTCACGGCCTCGCGGTCGCCCTCGCCGGCGAGGGAGTCGAGCTGCGCCGGGCAGGCATCGACGCGCCGGTGCTCGTGCTGAGCGAGCAACCCGACGACAGCGCCGCAGCGCTCGTCGAGCATCGGCTAATCCCCACCGTCTACAGCAGGGGCGGCGTCGACGCGCTCGTCGCGGCGGGCGCTGCCGGGCTCGACGTGCACGTCAAGGTCGACACCGGCATGCAACGTGTCGGCGTGCAGCCGGAGTCGCTCGCCGACGTCGTCGCGGCGGTGCGTGACGCCGCTCCGGCCCTTCGACTCGGCGGCGTGTTCACGCACCTGCCGATCGCCGACGAACCGGACGATCCGTTCACGGCCGATCAGCTCCGGCGCTTCGACGACCTGCACACCGGGCTCGACCTCGACGACGACGTGCTCGTGCACAGCGCCAACTCGGCGGGAGCGCTCGCACATCCTGCCGCCCGCCACGATCTCGTGCGGCTCGGCATCGCCATGTACGGCATCGCGCCGAGCGCCGCGCTGGCCGAGCAGACGGCGGCGCTCACCACGCCGGCGCTGTCCCTGCGCTCGCGGGTCTCGTTCGTGAAGCGCGTGGCCGTCGGCTCGCGCATCTCCTACGGTTTGCGTCACCGTTTCGATCGTCCGGCGATCGTCGCCACGTTGCCCATCGGCTACGCCGACGGTGTCCAACGCCGTCGCTACGAGGTGGGCGGCTCGGTGCTGATCGGCGGGCGACGGCGGCCGATCGTCGGTGTCGTGACGATGGACCAGCTGATGGTGTCGTGCGGCGACGACGACGTCGCTCTCGGCGACGAGGCCGTGCTGATCGGGCGCCAGGGGGACGAGCACATCACGGCCGAGGAGTGGGGCGCGTCGCTCGGCACGATCGGGTACGAGATCGTGTGCGGGATCGGCGCCCGGGTTCCACGCGTCTACCATCGCAACCCGGAATGATCGAGTTCCGCGCAGCGTCGCTCGCCGCCACCCATGCCCTTGCGGGCCAGATCGCCCGGCTTGCCCAGCCGGGCGACACCATCGTGCTGGCCGGCGAGATGGGCACGGGGAAGACGGCCTTCGCCCAGGGCTTCGGGTCGGCGTTGGGGGTCGCCGAGCCGATCACGTCGCCCACGTTCACGCTCGTGCACAGCTACGACGCCGGGAAGTTGACGCTGCACCACGCCGATCTCTACCGCCTCGATCGGCTCGCCGAGGTTGCCGACCTCGCCCTCGACGAGCTCGCCGAACGACGGGCCGTCGTGCTCGTCGAGTGGGGCGACGTCGCCGCGGCCATGTTCCCCGATCGGCTCGAGGTGCGCTTGTCCCACGTCGACGACGACGTCGATGCTCGCATCATCCGGATCACGGCGGTCGGGCGCCGCTGGTCGACGCGCTGGTCGGAGCTCGTCGCGGCGGTCGAACGATGCTGATCCTCGGTCTCGACACGGTGACCGATCAGGTGGGCGTCGCGATCGGTGGTCATGAGGGTGTCCTCGCCAACTTGGAGGTGCTGCGGCAGCGGCGCCACGCCGAGACGCTTGCTCCCGCCATCGAGTTCGTGTGCCGTCAGACCGGCATTCGCCTCGACGAGCTCGGGCTGGTCGCCGTCGACATCGGTCCGGGCCTGTTCACCGGCATGCGCGTCGGGCTCGCCTCCGGCAAGGCGATCGCCCAGGCGTTGCGGATCCCGATGATCGGCATCTCGTCGCTCGACCTGCTCGCGTTTCCCGCACGAGGCACCGATCGGGTCATCGTGCCCGTCATCGACGCTCGCAAGAGCGAGGTGTTCTACGCCATGTACCGCTCGGTCCCGGGCGGCATCCAGCAGGTGCACGAGCCGTCCGTCGGATCGATCGAGGATCTCGTCGCCGACCTCCTTGCCCGCGGTCAGGACGCGCTCGTGCTGGGTGACGGTGCGATCAGGTACGGCCGCGAGATCGCAGAGTCGGTGCACGTGGAGTTCGGCGACGCCGCATATCCGTCCGCCGCGCCACTCGTGCAGCTCGCCCACGCCAGGGCGCTGCGCGAGGAATGGGTGTCACCCGGTGACATCCGGCCGCTCTACCTCCGCCAGCCAGATGCCCGGATCAACTGGCAGACTCGTGCGGGGCGCCACGAACGATGAACATGCTCGCCGATCTCGTCACTGGCACCGGGCGGCAGCTCGTCGTCGAACCGATGCGCCGTCGCCATCTGCCTCAGGTGGAGGCGATCGAGGAGACGGCGTACGTCAGGGGATGGAGTCACCGCCTGTTCGTCAGCGAGCTCGATCAGGTGCGCATCGGCACGCGCTGGTATTGCGTGTGCCGCAGGGGCCGGCGCATCGTCGGGTACGCCGGGCTGCTGTTCGCGCCCGACGAGGCGCACGTCACGAACGTCGCAGTGGCGACGGATCAGCGCCGCCAGGGCATCGGCACCGCGCTGCTGCACCGGCTCGCGCACGTCGCCGTCCAGCGCGGCTGCGAGGCGTGGACGTTGGAGGTGCGGGTCTCCAGCACGGCGGCCCAGGAGCTGTACCGCACGTTCGGGTTCCAGCCGGCCGGGGTGCGCAAGCGGTACTACGAGAACTCCACTGATGCGCTCGTCATGTGGTGTCACGACATCCAGCGTCCCGAGTACGCCTCGCTGCTCGGCACGCTCGACGTCGGTGTGGAGGTGCGGCCGTGAGCCGCCGCACCTGCGGCCGCGCGACCGCTAGGGAGCCGGACGTTGATGGGGTTCGGGGGCGCAGCCCCCGCGGTATGGAGGTGCGGCCGTGAGTGGCCGCACCAGCGGCCGCGCGACTGCTAGGGAGCCGGACGGCGACTCACTCGTGCTCGGCATCGAGACGAGCTGCGACGAGACGGCGGCGGCCCTTGTGCTGGGCGGCTTCGATGTCGTGTCGAGCGTCGTCAGCTCGCAGGTCGACCTCCATGCCAGCTTCGGCGGCGTGGTCCCCGAGGTTGCCAGTCGCGCCCATCTCGAGCTGCTCGGCCCCGTCATCGCCAGGGCCGTCGTCGAGGCCGGGGTCGACGAGCGGCGCATCGACGCCGTCGCCGCAACCCTCGGTCCCGGGCTGATCGGTGCCCTCCTCGTCGGCGTCTCGACCGCGAAGGCGTTGGCCCTGGCATGGGACGTGCCATTCATCGGCGTCAACCACCTCGAGGCGCACCTGTACGCCGCCTTCCTCGACGACCCGACGATGGAGTTCCCCGTCGTGGTGCTGCTCGTTTCGGGTGGTCACACGCTGCTCGTCGAGATGCGTGACCACGGCGACTACACGGTGCTGGGCGGCACGATCGACGATGCCGCCGGTGAGGCGTTCGACAAGGTCGCACGGTACCTCGGGCTCGACTACCCGGGCGGTCCGGCCATCGACCGGCTCGCGAGGCGCGGCGACCCGACGGCGATCGACTTCCCGAGGGCGTTGCGCGGCGACACGCTCGACTTCTCGTTCAGCGGGCTCAAGACATCGGTCATGAACCACGTCCGCAAGCACCCCGACGCCGACACGGCCGATGTGGTGGCGTCGTTCCAGGCTGCGGTCGTCGACGTGCTTGTCGAGAAGGCTCGCCGGGCGGCTGCTCAGGTCGGCGCGACGGGGCTCGTGCTCGGCGGTGGCGTCGCCGCCAACTCCGTGTTGCGCGAGCAGTTGCTCGATGCCTGTGTGGCCGACGGCATCAGAGGATTCCTCCCGACGCGCGAGATGTGCACCGACAACGCGGCGATGATCGCCGCCGCGGGCTGGCACCGCTGGCGCATCGACGGCCCGACCCCGCTCGACGCGGGAGCCGTGCCGAACCTCCGGCTCACCGACTGAGCCTGCGCGTTCGCGTCGCTCTCCGCCAGGTCAGTTGCCCGGCTTGAGTGCTCGGGCTCGTTGTCGGGCGAGCGCGATCTGCTCAGCGGGTCCTGGGACCGGGTCGTGCGCGTCGGTGGGCGCAGATCGTTGGCGTTGGCGTTGGCGTGGTGGGGCGTTGCGTTTGTCGGGTCGCCGGTTGTGGGTGGAGCACAGGACGCGGCCGTTGTCGTAGCTGGTGATGCCGCCTTCAGGCACTGGGACGATGTGGTCGATGTCGCAGCGTGAGGCAACGGTGCGGCATCCGCTGTGATGGGTGCAGCGACGGTCGCGGATCTCGATCGCCCGCCGGAGGGCACCGGTGAACGTGCGCCGCTGCGAGGTGCTGATGATCCGGTCGGGTGCCTCGAAGATGATCCGTTCGATCTCCGCGTCGCCGAGCAGCGGGACGATCTCACTGGGTGTGAGCACGGTGCCGGCGGCGAGCTCACAGGTGTGAGCGAACGTCGCCTCGCCGACGAGCACCGAGATCAACGGCCTCGGACGGCGACCACCCCGTGTGGTGGCTGAGCGTGTTGCCATGTCGACGAACGCATCAGCGCTGCGCTGGCGCGGTGTGCGGCTCTGGTTGGAGTAGTTGGTTTGGTCGGCGAGGTAGAGCTGGTGTTCGAGACGGTGCAGTTCTTCGTCGACGGCGATCGCAGCGACCGGGTCGAGCACCGCACGCAGCACGAGCGCGCCGTCGCGTTCGCGTCGCCACGTGAGCCCACGCCGGGCGTGACGACGCGCGGCTCGGGTATCGGCGCCGGCTTCGTCGGCCGACAGCATCCAGTAGTCGACAGCCTGTTGAGCATCGTCGAACGCCATCGTGACGCAGTCGTCGACCAACAAGTCTTCGTCACGGGCGAAGTCGGCTTCGCGACCGGAGCTTTTCGCCCGCGCGAGCAGTTCCGCGTGAGCGACGGTGATGTCACCGGCTGCTAGCGCGTCCGCCGTCAACGGCATCTCGCCCAAGGCGTTGGCGCGACGGACCTCCTCGCGGGCGGCGCTCGGTGCGAGCCCGGCTTCGGTTGCGAGCCGTGACGACGCGCACGTCGAACCGTCGCTGTTCCAAAGCGCCCGTCGCGACCACTCCGCCACTCGCTTGGCTTTCAGTGCTGTGAGCCGGGCGGTGACCGCCTGCAGTTCGATCACGTCGTCGTGCAAGGTGGCGTCGTCGAGATCCGATGGTGCCGCGGCGAGCATCTCGTCGAGCACGCGGTGGAGCTCCGCCGTGTGTGCCCCACTGATCCCCATGCTGCAAGACTATCGAACATACGTTCGTCTGTCAACCCTACCGGCAGGATTTCCTCCTCGTGGAGATCGCACCTGCGCCGCTGCGGCGCGCGATCTGCGGCGTCTGACAGGGACAGCGCAACTCGTGCTGCAGCCCGGATGTCTTCCCCTAGCCCGACCTAGATCGGTCCGATACGAGTCGAGGGTCCGCCCGCTGGTGCAGCAGCTGAACTCCTCGGGGGCTTGCTCGATCCGTCGCCGGTATCCGGCGATTGACACCAGCGTCACTCGTCGCCGTCGGACGGCAGCGGATCGTCTGACGGATGTTGACGAAGGCGCCGGACGGCAGCGACGAGCGGCGGCAGGTCGTGGGCGACCGTCGCTTCGA
>JALZNU010000108.1 GCA_030857495.1 Actinomycetota bacterium
GAGGCCACGGATCGCCCAGGTCTGACGCCTTCACCGACGGTCGGACCGTTCCTCCACCTCGCGCTCGACGTACCCGGCGACCGCGTCGCGGTCGAACCGGGCAGTGACGGTTCGATCGTCGTACGCGGTAGCGTCACCGACGGCAACGGGGACCCGGTGCCGGACGGTCTCGTCGAGACGTGGCAGATCGACGGTCGCTTCGCCCGCTGCGCCACCGATGCTCGGGGCGAATGGATGGTCCACACCACGAAGCCACCGGCGGCGCCCACGCGAGACGGCACCCCCCAGGCGCCGCACCTGTGCGTCTCGGTGTTCGCGAGGGGGCTCCTCGACCGGGTCGTCACCCGCTGCTACTTCGGCGACGAGGCGGACGCCAACGACGTCGATCCGGCGCTCGCCGCCATCGTCGAGGACCGCCGCCGTACGCTCGTCGCCGGCGGTTCCGCTGTCGACGGCTATCGTTTCGACATCCGCCTGCAGGGTGACGATGAGACCGTCTTCTTCGACATCTGAACCGTTCGCCTTCCTCGTCGCCGTCGGAGCGGTCACCGAGCGCACCGGTCTGGTCGCATGGCTGCAGGCGATGCTCGATGTGGAGGCGGCGCTCGCCGAGTCACAGGCCGGGCTCGATCTGATCCCTGCGGAGGCGGCAGCGCAGATCAAGGTTGCGTGCCGCGCCGATCAGTTCGACGTCGACGCCGTCTTCGACGCCGCGAGCCTCAGCGGCAACCCGGCGGTCCCACTCGTCGATGCCCTGCGCGCCGTCGTTGGAGCGCAGGCAGCGCCGCACGTCCATGCCGGAGCGACGAGTCAGGACGTGATGGACACGGCGACGATGCTCGTCGCGTCGCGATGCGCGGAGCACGTATCGGGCAGGCTCACCGACCTCGCCAGCGACCTCGAACGACTCGCCGCCGACCACGTCGCGACGGCAATGGTGGGTCGCACCCTCCTGCAGCATGCGCTCCCCACCTCGTTCGGCGCCGTCGCATCGTCGTGGTCCGACGCCGTGCTCGCCGGCGTCGACGCCCTCGACAACATCGCGCTGCCCGTGCAGATCGGCGGGCCGGTCGGCGACGCCATCTCGTTCGGTGCGCGCGCCGGCGAGGTCACCGCGGGCGTGGCCCGGCGCCTCGGACTCGAGGTTCCGCCTCGTCCGTGGCATTCGCAGCGAACCCCTGTCACCCAGCTCGCCGGCGCGTGGGGCACGGTGGCGGGTGCGGCGGGGGGCGTTGCCACCGACGTCGTCCTCCTCGCGTCGAGCGACATCGCCGAGCTGCACGAGGTGGCCGCGGGGGCGGGCGGCTCGTCGTCGATGGCCCACAAGCGCAACCCCGTGGCCGCCGTCAGTGCGCGTGCCGCCGCGGCACAGGCGCCAGGGCTGGTCGCGACGGTGCTGCACGCAGCGGGTGGCCACGAGCTGCAACGGGCTGCGGGCGCCTGGCACGCCGAGTGGCCGGCGCTGCAATCGCTGCTGCGGTGCACGGGCGCTGCGGTCGAATGGCTGGCTGCGAGCGTCGAGCGCCTCGTCGTCGACCCTGACCGGATGGCGTCGAACCTCGACGCCGCCGACATCCCGCAGGAGGCGAGACGACCATGAGCACAGATCCGAACGTGGTACGCATCGACGGCCCGAGCCAGAGTCGAGGTGACAGCCCGGGCGACGGCGACACCATCGTCTGGCTCGGATCGCTCGGCAGTGACGCCTCGATGTGGGACCGCCAGCTCGAGGCCTTCGCAGATCACGCCCGTTGCATCCGGATCGAGCTGCCCGGTCACGGTGGCGCTCCGGCCGAGGCCGGACCGTACGCGATCTCGGGGCTCGCCGACCGCGCCGTCGCGGTGCTCGACGAGCTCGACGTGTCGCGTGCCCACGTCGTCGGCCTGTCCATCGGGGGGATGATCGCGATGGCGCTGGGCGTCCACCACCCAGACCGGGTGCGCTCGCTCGGGCTGCTCTGCACGTCCGCCTACCTGCCGCCGCAGCAGGGGTGGGTCGACCGGGCGGCGACCGTGCGCGCGCAGGGCGCCGGCGCGGTCGCCGAGACGGTCGTCGGCCGATGGTTGACCGTGGACCATGCCGCTGCGCATCCCGACGAGGTGAGCGCCTTCGTGGCGATGATCTCGGGAACCGACGCCGAGGGCTACGCCGCGTGCTGCGAGGCGATCGCGGCGATGGACCTGCGCCCGCAGCTCACCGGCATCGTCGCCCCGACACTCGTCGTCTCCGCCCGCGACGACCCGGCGACGCCACCCGACCACGGCAAGCTGATAGCCGACTCGATCGAGTCGTCGGTCTTCGAGCTGATCGACGGTGCCCACCTCGCCAGCCACGAGTGCGCGCCGGTGATCAACGCCCTCCTCGCCCGCCACTTCGAGCGAGCGGTGCACCAGTGAGCGAAGCGAGCCAGAGTCGGACGCGCAGGCGCCTGCGAGCCGTTACGACGAAGGGATGGCCGTTCGTCGTGAGGTGCTCGGCGACGACCACGTCGACCGTGCCGTCGCCGCCACCACACCGCTCGACGCCGACTTCCAACAGTTCATCACGGAGACGGCATGGGGGTCGCTGTGGACGCGGGACGATCGCCTCGATCGTCGCACCCGATCGTGCATCACGATCGCGCTTCTGGTCGCGTTGCGTGCCGAGGGCGAGTTGGCGATGCACCTACGCGCCGGGCTGCGCAACGGGCTCACGCCCGAGGAGATCACCGAGGTGATCCTGCACACGGCCGCGTACGCCGGCATCCCCGCGGCGAACGCAGCGATGGCCGTGGCCAAGGACGTCCTGCGCAACTGAATCGCGCTGTCAGCCGTCCTGGTACTCGACCGTATTGGGGTCGCTGCGATCAGTGGTGATCTTCTTGGCGAGGCAGTTCTCGCGATCGATGCCGAGGCGACCGCACTCGTCGAGGGCGCCGGCGGCATCGTCGTATGGATTCGGGACGATCGTGATGAACAGGTCGCTGGTCTCGTAGACCCAGTCGTTCGACGACAGCAGCACGGCGCCGTAGGCGTCGCGGAGCTGTTCGTGGTTCTCCAGAACGTCGGTGAACTCGTACGTGATGCCGTCAGCTTCGACCCCGGGACGCTTGGCGCTCAGCTGCACAACCCACGCCCCCTCGAGCGCTTCCACCGTGGCGAAGTCCTTCTCGATCAAGCGGTTGAGGGCACGCCGGGCCGCCTTGTTGGGTGGCACGTCGGGCGACGGGGGTGCGGTGGTCACGGTAGTGGCGGGTTCCGTGATCGGCACGGTGGTGGTGGGCGACGGGGGCAACGAGAACTCGGTCGTCGTCTCCGTCAGAGTCGTCGCCGTCGTCGCAGCAACGGTGGTTGCGGGATCGGTGGACGGCGACGTGGTCGGGTTCGCCGAGGCGTCGGTCGCAGGCGCCGTCGTGGCGACACTCGGCTCGCTCGGTGGCACAGAGCCATCCGTCTCGCTGCCGTCGTCGTCGCGGTTTGCGGCGACGAGTGCGACGACACCGGCGGCGATGACCACCATGAGCGCCGCCAGGGCCAACCAGGGCCCCGACCGTCGCGGTTCGTCGTCGCCGGGACCGCCCTCACGTCCGAGCTCATAGGGCGGTGCCGGCGGACCGGTGCGGTCCGGCGACACTGCGGCGGATGGCATCACCGCGGTCGACGACGAGTCGTCCGGGGGTCGCTCCCACTCGGGTGGCGACGCACCCTCCGGCGGAGGGAGGTCGGCCGGTGGCGACGCAACAACCGGCGCAGCGGCGCCCGGCACGTCGTCGACGGGACGGGTTGCCGACCAGAGCTCGTCGATCGCCCTCGTGTCGCCCGAATGCAGCGGTCCGGCGTACAGGCGCCCACACCAGCGACACCTTCGCTCGCCGCCGAGATTCTCCGCCTTGCAGGACGAGCACCACCAGCGATTCGGGGGCGACGGGGTGTCCGTCATCAGCACCACCGTACTGCGCTCGCCACAACGGCCGCCCGCCCGGCCACGAGCGCCCTTCCCGCGAACATGTAACGTGGTCGACATGACAGATTCCCGGGAGTCGGCGCGACGAAGAGTCTCAGCCCACCGCCGGCGGCTGCGGGGCCAGGGCCTGCGGCCGGTGCAGGTTTGGGTGCCAGACGTGCGCACGCCCGAGTTCGCGGCCGAAGCGCACCGCCAGTCAGCGCTCGCCGCGAGCCACGCCCACGCCGACGAGGACCAGCAGTTCATCGACGCGCTTCAAGTGGGGGTCTGGGAAGACGTCGCGAGCTCTGAGCTCGGTCGCGACGCTCGTTGATGCGCGGCGAGCTGTGGACGGCCGCTGCCACGGGATACGCGGGGAAGCCACGACCGGTCGTCATCCTCCAAGATGACCGGTTCGACGCCACCGAGTCCATCACAGTCGCACTGATCACAACCGTCCAGGCCGAGCTTCCACTGCTCCGCCTGCCAATCCGCCGTTCGGACTTCAACGGACTGGACCGCGACAGCGACGTGATGATCGACAAAGTGATGACCATCCCTCGCGTCCGGCTCGGCGAGCGCATCGGTCGGCTCAGCGACGACCAGACGGTCCAGCTCGACCGAGGTCTCATGGTGTTTCTTGGTCTCGCAGGCTGACCCTCAACGCATCGACAATCCAACTGGTTCGAGTGCCCGACGTCGACAGTTCCGGCGCACCGGGCCGGCGACGAACCAACCGAGCCGAGCTGCGGCGTGAACCGTCGCCGACGGACCGAACGAGGGATGTGCCACGCTCGAACCGTGCGACCGGTGTGGGACACTCGTGACGGTGAAGCGCGAGATCCTCACCGTCGGGCACCCACTGCTGCGCAAGCGGGCACGCGAGGTCGATCCGGACGAGCTCGCGTCGAAGGAGATCCAGACGCTGATCGACGACCTCGTCGACACGATGCGGGCAGCCAACGGCGCAGGACTTGCGGCGACACAGGTGGGTGAGATGGTGCGCATCGCCGTGATCGAGGTCGACCACAACCCGCGCTACCCGTACAAGCCGAAGATCCCACTCACCGTCGTCGTCAACCCGGTGATCGAGCCGCTCGACGCCGAACTGGTCGAGATCAACGAGGGCTGCCTGTCGGTGCCCAACCTGCGCGGCAACGTGATGCGCCACGTCAACGTGCGGGTCCGCCACCTCGACCGCGAGGGCACGGCGCACGACGACGTGAGGCGAGGGCTCACGGCAGGGACGTTCCAGCACGAGTGCGACCACCTCGACGGTCGCCTGTTCCTCGACCGTGTCCAGGACACGACCACGCTGGCCACGTGGGAGCAGTTCGATCGGTTCCATCGAAGGGCGTTCGTCGAACGGATCACCGCCTTCGTCGAGCGTGTCGGATCGTGACACAACGTCGTTGCGCTCCGCTCCGGGTCGCTCGTTGACGAGCTATCGCTGCGACTTCGCCTGGCTCGGCACGTCGAGCGAGGTCGAGCGCGACGTCCTGATCGACGTCGACGGCGATCGGATCACCCGCGTGACGGCTGCGACCGCAGATCCGCGGGCCGCCGACGAGGCGACGTTGCTGCACGGACTCACGATCCCGGGGATGGCCAATTGTCACAGCCACGCGTTCCATCGCGCCATCAGGGGACGGACGCAGCGTGGGGCTGGGTCGTTCTGGACGTGGCGCGAGGCGATGTACGAGGTAGCGGCGATACTCGATCCCGACACCTACCGCGATCTGGCAACGGCGACGTACGCCGAGATGGCGCTCTCCGGGGTCACTGCAGTCGGCGAGTTCCACTACCTCCACCACCAGCGTGACGGCACGCCGTACACTGATGGCAACGCGATGGGTGCTGCACTCGTCGACGCTGCGCGAGAAGCCGGACTGCGGATCACGCTGCTCGACGCCTGCTACCTCCACGGCGGGATCGGTGTCGGGCCCGATGCAACGCAGCGGCAGT
>JALZNU010000109.1:0-1965 GCA_030857495.1 Actinomycetota bacterium
CGGCGATCGGCAGTAGCGAGCTGGCGTCGTAGGGCGCGGGATCGGAGCCGGGATCGCCGAGGTAACGCTCGGTGTAGTGCGTGTCGTAGAGCCGCATCTCCGTGACCGGGGCGCCGGCGATCGCAGCGTGGAACACGTCGGGACGCCGCAGCACGGCGAGCGCGGCGAGGTAGCCACCGAACGACCACCCCCGGATCGCCACCCGATCGAGGTCGCAGCGCACCCCGAGGTCCTGGCGTTCGAGCCACGCCGCCGCCGCCTCGAGGCCCTCCACCTGGTCGTCCAGCGGCGCGGTGGCGAGGTCACCGTGCACCGCTCGCTCCCACGCGTGGCCGCGCCCCGGTGTGCCACGCCCGTCCGTGACCACCACGACGAAGCCCTGGTCGGCGAACCACTGCGACGTGAGGTACTGCGCACGAGCGGCGAGGACGCGCAGCGCGTGCGGGCCGCCGTAGGGGTCGAGCAGCACCGGAAGCGCGGCGTCGAACTTCGATCGATCCGACGGCACGAGCACCGCCGTGGCGAGCTCGTGGCGCGACGACCGCAGCAGGTGGACCTCGGGATGCACGAGCGGTGTCTCGGCGAACGACTCGATGACGACACCGCCGAGCGTCGCCGTGTACGTCCCGAACTCGTCGAGAGTCGCCGATCTGATCACCACCGTCTCGCCACCGCAGACCGCGCTGTGCACGCCGGGCTCGTCGGTGAGCGCCTCGTTGGTGCCGTCGGGGAGGAGCCGCCACACGTGCTGCACGGTGGCATCGGCCACGGGGTTGGCGGTGTACACGATGCCGGTGTCGGTGACGTCGAGCACGGCCCGCACCTGCTGATCGGCCGGTGTCGTCACGGCGCCACCCACGAGCAGTCGACGCGCACCGTCACGGTCGGCGCACACGACGAGCCGTTCGAGGTGATCGTGGCGCGGCGATCCCGGGACGAGCTCGACCCACTGCTCGTCCCGATCGGCGAACAGCCCGATGGTGTTGCCCGTGTCGCGGTCGGCCCGAACGACAGCGAGCGTGCGCTGATCGCGTGACTGCAGCGTGAGCACGAGACCGTGGTCGTCCCAGCGGACGTCGGCGAGGTACGGGAAGACGTCACGATCCCACCGCACCTCGACCTCCTGCTCGTCGCAGTCGAGCGGCAGCAGGAAGAGGCGCACGTCGGCGTTGTCACTGCCCGCCGAGGGATAGCGGTGTTGGACGGGAGGGGTGGCCGGATCGGACGGATCCGCGATCGTCCACAGCGGGACGGCCGCAACGTCCACCCGGCAGGCGGCGATCGTGGTGCCTTCTGGGCTCCACCAGAACCCGCGCTGGCGGTCCATCTCCTCGGCGGCGACGAACTCGGCGGAGCCCCACGACACCGTGTCGGGCTCGTCGGGGTCGTCACCGGCGAGAACTCGCCAACTTCCGTCGAGCTCGCCGACGCAGAGCAGCCGGCCGCTGACATACGCCACCCGCTGTGCGAGCGGGTCGGGGCGTGGGTCGAACACCGGCCCGGCAACGGCGAGCTCGCGAGCGGTGGCGTCCACGAGGCTGGCGACGAACAGGCGGCCGGCGATCGTGAAGGCGGCGACGGCCACGGCATCGTCAGTGGCGTAGCTCGTGATCCCGCCGCCGGATTCGCGGACCCGTTCGCGTCTGGCGCGCTCCTCGGCAGGGAGATCGGCCTCGTCGAGGTCGCCGAGGAGCCTCGACGGGTCGGCGACGACGCGCTCGGCCCCTGTTCCGGCGTCGATGGTCCACAGCGCGTTGACCGGGTCGACACCGCTGCGCGAGCGCAGGAACACGATGCGCGAGCCGTCTGCGGACACCGTGATCGTGCGCGGCTCGCCGAGGGTGAAGCGACGCGTCCGCGCGTATTGACGTGGGAATGTGTCACCGTCACTCATCGCCGCCGAGCGTACGACGAGCCCGCTGGTCGAGCAGACGCCGGGTGTCTGCCGCGGCCCAGCACGCGCGG
>JALZNU010000109.1:1975-5882 GCA_030857495.1 Actinomycetota bacterium
GAGAAAGCGCAGCGGACGACGAGCCCGCTGGAGCATGGCGGCGAGGGAAGCGCCAGCGACGAGTCGCACGCGGCGCGAGGAGAAAGCGCAGCGGACGACGAGCCCGCTGGAGCATGGCGGCGAGGGAAGCGCCAGCGACGAGTCGCACGCGGCGCGAGGAGAAAGCGCAGCGGACGACGAGCCCGCTGGGGCATGGCGGCGAGGGAAGCGCCAGCGACGAGTCGCACGCGGCGCGAGGAGAAAGCGCAGCGGACGACGAGCCCGCTAGAGCATGGCGTCGACGATCAGCTGCCACACGGCGTCCGCGTCGAGCGACACCAGCACGTCGGTGTTCGCCGGAGGATGCTCGCGTAACCGCCGCCGATCGATGACCGTCATCCCCGCCGTGTGCTCGCCGTAGGTCTCGACGACCACGTGTCGGGGCGCACGCTCGAACAGATGCGGGTGCGTCAGCGCCAGCACGGCACACGGATCGTGCACGGGTGCGCCGTCGATTCCGTCGTTCCGGCCCCGGTATGTGCCGGAGAAGAACGTGAGGAGGTCGGCGAACACCGGCCCGAGCACTCCGCCGACGTCGCGCACCGCCTCGATCCGTGGTGCGGTCGCCTGCAGCTGGAAGGTGAGGTCGAGCGGCGCCATCACGAGCGGACCGCCGTATC
Organism: Actinomycetota bacterium; assembly: GCA_030857495.1. Classification (GTDB taxonomy): domain Bacteria; phylum Actinomycetota; class Acidimicrobiia; order Acidimicrobiales; family Ilumatobacteraceae; genus JACDHN01. The sequence continues at coordinate 2,635 of JALZNU010000109.1, forward strand.
CGAAGACGATGTCGGCGGCGTGAGGGTCGGCCCAGATGTTGAACTCCGCGCAGGCCGTTCGGTTGCCGAACGTCCCGCCTCCCATGACGGAGATTCCGGCGAGACGGCGGCCGAGGTCGGGTGCCGCGCGCAGCGCCATGGCGACGTTCGTGAATGGGCCGATCGGCACGAGCCAGGTGCCTTCCCTCGCCCTGCACGTCTCGATGATGAACGACACGGCGTCGTCGCCATCAGCACCGCGCGTCGGCTCGGGGAGGTCGGCACCGTCGAGCCCGCTCTCGCCGTGGATGTGCGCAGCTGGGCGTGGCGGCGAGACGAGCGGTCGTGCCGCCCCGCTGTGCACGGTTAGCGAGGGGTCGTCGAGCAAGTCGCGAACGACGCAGGCGTTGAACGTCGTCCGCTCCAGCGGCGCGTTGCCGGCGACCGTGGTGATGCCGAGCAGCTCGGCGTGGTGTGCCGCAGCGATGATGGCGATGGCGTCGTCGTGTCCGGGATCGCAGTCGAGGATCATCGGGATCGCGTTCACGTCCGGATCCTGCCAGACGCCACCCGCGCCCGTGACCTCGCATGAGGACCGTCCACCGGGTCGACCGGTGACGCACTGAGAGGAGACCGCTCAGAGGCGCAGTGTGGCGCCGGCCTCGAGTGTGACGTCGGCGCCGACCCACTCGCCGTCGCACATCGCGTTCGTGACGTCGTCGTCACGACTCGTGCCCCACGCCCGGCGACCGTCGGCGAGACGGCACGCGGCGATCGCGAGCTCTGGCCGTTGCTCACGGTCGTGCATCACGGTGTAGCCCTCGACGACGGCTCGCCCGACAGCGTCCTGACCCGTCGCGAGCACACGTTTGGGGAGCGCATCGACCTCGTCCTGCGGGTTGTCGAAGCGGAAGCCAGCAGACGGTGGCTCGGTGCCGTAGACGCCGAACGAGTGCTTCGTCACGTAGCCGCCGTTGCCCCAGACGAGTCCTCGCTCACCCGAGCGCTCGCGAAGGGCGTGGACCATCGACGCGATCGCGTGCATCACGTAGCTGTTCCAGGGTCCACCGGCGAACGCCATGCCGCCGGTAAGGGTGAGCTGTCGATCGAGCCCGATCCCGAGCGACGCCGCGCCGAGCTGCGTCGCCGATGGGAAACAGGAGTAGAGGTCGACGAGGGCGATGTCGTCGATCGTCGCGCCGGCGAGCTCGAGCGCTCGGCGGCCGGCAACCTCGATCGCTGGTGTGCGCGTGAACTCGTGGCGATGTGAGACATAGGCGTGCTCGTGCGCCTCGGTCCCGGAGTGGAGGTGGATCCACTTGTCGCTCGGCACACCCAGTCGAGTGGCGGTGCCGGCCGAGCAGACGATCGCCGCAGCGGCCATATCGACATCGTTGTTCGAGTTCAGTCGCTTCGGATAGGGGAGTCCGATCATCCGGTTGTCGTCGCTGGGCGTGGCGAGCTGCTCGGTCGTGAACGACTCACGCTTCCACGCGTGCGGGTTGCCGGCGGCGACCGCACTCATCGCCGACCACAGCCCGGCGATGTGGCCGAGGTGCTCGGACGGGCTCCGGGCGGCGGCGGCGCGCAGCGCCGTCTCGAACATCGGGTACACCTGCACGGGCATGACGATGCCGACGTCGGTCTCGGCCGGCATGTTCATCTCCAGCTCGCTGCCGACCGTGTCCGGTGTCGTCGGGTCGCGCTCCCAGTCGAGCTCGACACCGGCGCGCCGCGCCCGCATCCTCGTCCGCCACGCCTCGCCGCCGGCGACGATGGCGACGTCGAGCTCGCCGCGCTGGATCGCAACGGCGGTGAGGTTGAGGATCGTCTGGGGCGTGTTGCCGCCCACCGGACCGTACGCCTGGTGGCGGGCCTCGATGCCGAGGCGCCGAGCGAGGACGGCGCACGGATTGCCGTATCGCCACGAGAACGTCTGGATCAGCCGCAGCGAGTCCGGCGAAGGGATCGATGCGAGACCGGCGTCCGCCGCTGCGGCACGGACCGCTTCGGCCATCAGGTCGACCGGATCGAGCGCGTCGTCGAGACCGTCGGCGTGGTGGGCGTGCTGGCCGACGCCGACGATCACCGGTGATCGGTCGGTGGTGGACATCGCCGGGATCGTAGGGGCGCTGCGCGGCGCACCGTACGGTCGTGGCGATGGAGACGAGCGACTGGCGGACGCCTGAGGCACAGCTCGGCCGACGGCTCGCCGCAGGACGCGACGGCACGATCCACGAGACGGGCAAGTGCCGCGTGCTGCGGCGGCTTCCCGAAGAACGGGACCTCCTCGTCGAGGCGCAGGTGATGGAACACGCCAGGACGTGTGGCTATCCCGTCCCCGAGGTGTTCCGCGTCGGGCGGGGCGAGATGGAGATCGAGCGGATCGAGGGGCGGACGATGTTGGACGACCTCCAGCGCACGCCGCTGCGCGCCCGCCGGCACGGCCGCGTGCTCGCCGACCTCCACCGGCGCCTGCACGCGCTGGCGCTGCCGGCAACGCTCGACCTCCCGACGCCCTTCGGGCCCGGCGAGTCGCTGCTGCACCGTGATCTCCACCCCGCCAACGTGATCCTCTCACCGAAGGGACCCGTCGTGATCGACTGGACGAACGTGTCACGAGGACCGGGTGTGGCAGACGTCGCCGATACGTGGATCGTGCTGGCGTGCGCCCAGTCTGACGTGCCGCTGGTGCTCCGACTCGCCGAGCGCCCGATCCGCGCAGCGCTGCGGCGGGGCTTCCTCGACGGCATCGACGTCGACGCCGTCCGGGCCGAGCTCCACGTGGCGGCGCTGCTGCGTCTCGCCGATCCCAACATGCGCCCCGCCGAACGGGCGGCGATCGAGCGATTCGTGCAACGAGAGACGAGGACGGCGAACCGCCCTTTGGACTTGGGCGGTTAGGTCGCTTCTGCGCTGCGGCACGACTTCAATTCGACTGTTACGTAGCCGAACCAATGCACCGCAATGATTGCTCGGCTCGCCCAACGGCTCGCCTCTCGAGACGTAGGATTCGCTGATGCCACGAGTCGCGATCGGCGCCGACCACGCCGGTTACCCGCTGAAGGTGCACCTCAGTGCCGTGCTCCTAGATGGCGGCCACGAGATCCTCGACCACGGCACCGACTCCACCGACACCGTCGATTACCCGCCGATCTGCGCAGCAGTCGGGCGCAGCGTGCGAGACGGCGAGGCTGACATCGGCATCGTGCTCGGCGGCAGTGGACAGGGCGAGCAGATCTCGGCCAACAAGGTGCGCGGCGTGCGCG
>JALZNU010000110.1 GCA_030857495.1 Actinomycetota bacterium
CTGTCGGCGGCGACGAGCACCTCGACGATGCCGGCAGCGGCGGCGAAGTCGAAGCCCGAGAGGTAGGTGATCGTGCCAGCAGCGCGATTGGCCTCACAGCGCGAGTCGGGGAACGCCTCGCCGGCGACGACATCGCTGCCCGACGCCGGTTCCGACCCCGCACCCGACGGATCGGGTTGGTCGTCGTCACCTGAGCAGGCTGCGAGAACTGTGGCTGCGACGACGAGTGCGGCCGTCAGGCGTCGACCGGCCTGGAGGGACATCACCCACAAGTTACCGCTCGGTCACCGTTGCGAGGCATGCCATTTGAGCAGCACCCGGTCGGCGACACCGACAAGCACGAGCCCGACGACGCCGAGCGCCGCCATGCAGAAGACGGTGGCCCACACACCGTTCGCGTTGTTGAACGACGCTGCTCGCTCGCCGAGGAAGCCGAGCCCCGACGTCTCGAGGTTGCCGCGCTCTGCGAGGTAGACCGCGATCAGGGCGAGACCGATGTTGTAGCGCAGCGCAGTCGAGATCGACGGCAGCGCGGCGGGAAGGCGCAGCCGCACGAGCTGCTCCCACGCCGAGGCGTCCACGCTGGCGAGCAACTCGCGGGCGGCGGGATCGGCGGCGCGCAGACCGGCGACCGTGGCGAACACGAATGGCGGCAGGCAGACGAGTGTGCCGACGAGAAGCACGGGGGCGTTGCCACCGTCGAGCCAGAGCACGATCGAGGGCAGATAGACGACGAACGGCGTCACCTGGATCAACGTCAGCACCGGATTGGTGGCTTCCTCGGCGAACCGGGAGGCGGCGAGTAGCGCCCCGACCGTCAGCGCGATCGCCAGCGAAAACCCGAGGGACAGGCCGGCGTGGGCACCGGTGACGAGCGTCGCGTCCCAGTAGGCGCCAGGGTTCTCGCCGAGGAACCCGACGATGTCTGACGGCGCCCGGAGCTCGAACGGTGGGAGGTCGCGGACGCGCACGATCAGTTCCCACAACCCGAAGAAGACGGCGAGCCCGACGATCGGTGCGAAGACGGCGCGTGCCCTCATCGCTGCATCCCGGCGTGGAGCGTGTGACGCACCAGGCGTTCGAGCTCGAAGAAGGCCGGATCGTCCTCGATCTCCGGTGTCCTCGGTCGCTCCAGCTCGATGTCGATGACATCGACGATGCGTCCCGGCCGCGGCGACATCACGGCAACACGGTCGGACAGGAACACGGCCTCGGGGATCGAGTGGGTGACGAACACGATGGTCGCCGGCGACCGCTCGCAGAGCCGGGCGAGCAGGTGGCGCATGTCCGCACGCGTGATCTCGTCGAGCGCGGCGAACGGTTCGTCGAGCAACAGGATCGGCGCGGCGAGCGCGAATGCCCGCACGAGCGCAACCCGCTGACGCATGCCGCCCGACAGTTCGTGGGGGAGGGCGCCGGAGAACTCGCCGAGGCCGACCTCGACCAGCAGGTCCATCGGGTCGGGGTGATCGGCGGGGTTTGAGCGACGGTTGACCTCGAGCAGCAGCCGGGCGTTGGCGGCCACCGACCGCCACGGGAGCAGTGCCGGTGACTGCGGCACGAACCCGATGGCCTTTTTCCGGCGGGCGTCGACCGCGCTGCCTCCGCCGACCGTGACGACACCCGAAGTCGGTGTCTCGAGTCCGGCGATGAGCCGCAGCAGCGTCGTCTTACCACACCCCGACGGCCCGAGCAGGGTCACGATCTCGCCGTCGGCGACGTCGAGCCGCACGTCGTCGATGACATGGCGGGAGCCGAACCGCTTGGCGACGTCGTCGAGGCTCACCGCCGTGGTCACCGTGGGGACGCTACCGATCACGGGTATCGTCGGGGCGTCCGTTGAGGCTCCGGCGTCGACGTGATGCCGTTCCACCATTTGGTGGCCGGCGTCCTTTCACCGCGGCACTCGCCGGGAAGGCAGACCATGGCCAAGCAAGAGCTCATCGAGCAGCACCGCACGCACGAGTCCGACACGGGCTCGCCCGAGGTGCAGATCGCGCTCCTCACCGATCGCATCAAGCACCTCACCGAGCACCTCAAGGTGCACGCCAAGGACCATCACAGCCGTCGTGGCCTGCTGATGCTCGTTGGCCGACGCCGCCGGATGCTCGACTACACCCGGTCGATCGACGTCGAGCGCTACCGCAAGATCGTCAGCGATCTCGGCCTGCGCCGCTAGGCTGTCGACGAGCGCGAAACGTTCGCGCGACAACCGAGCGCCAGTCGTCGGTTGTCAGTCGCTGATTTCGTCGGTGGCCCACCACGTGCACGACACGACGGTCGGGCGACACGGAGTTGCCGACTGGGAACCGGCCGGCGCTCTTCATCGGTTCGGGAAGGACCCGAATCGGAAAGGAGCCCTTTGTGGCTGACCCCATCCGCGTGTCGGGTGCCATTGCTGGTACCGACCGCCAACTCTCCTTCGAGACCGGCCTGCTGGCACCCCAGAGCCAAGGTGCCGTCGTCGCTTCCATCGGAGAGACCACCGTCATGGCAACGGCCAACGCTGCCGACCACCTCCGTCCCGGGATGGACTTCTTCCCGTTGACGATCGACGTCGAAGAGCGTGCCTACGCAGCCGGCAAGATCCCCGGCGCCTTCTTCCGCCGCGAGGGGCGTCCCACCGAGGACGCGATCCTCACGTGCCGCCTCACCGACCGTCCGCTGCGCCCGGCGTTCGCCAAGGGCTTCCGCAACGAGACCCAGGTCGTCATCACCGTCATCGGCGCCGACCAGGTGAACCCGCACGACGTGCTGTCGATCAACGCCGCCTCGGCGGCGCTGATGATCTCGGGCATCCCCTTCGACGGCCCGATCGGCGCCGTCAAGCTCGCCTACACGCAAGCCGGCGAATGGATCACCCATCCGACGTACGAGCAGATCGACGAAGCAACGTTCGAGCTCGTCGTCGCCGGGCGTGAGCTGGCCGACGGCGACATCGCCGTGATGATGGTCGAGGCCGGTGGCACCGAGAAGAGCTTCACGTACTACGAGGGTGGCGCCCCGAAGGTCGACGAGGCCGTTCTCGCCAGCGGGCTCGAGGCCTGCAAGCAGGGCATCAAGGATTCGATCTCCATGCAGCGCCAGCTCGTTGCGAGCGTCATCTCGACCAACGGTCCCATCGAGACGCTCGAGTTCACACCCGTCGTGGACTACGGCGACGACGTGCTCCCCGCAGTGGAGGCACAGGTCAGCGACCAGATCGCGCAGGCCGTGACGATCTCGGCCAAGCGCGAGCGCAACGAGGCCACGTACGCCGCCGCCGCCGCCGCCATCGCCGCGCTGTGCGGCACCGAGGAGGCGCCCGGCGACTTCTTCGGGCGTGACAAGGAGATCCGCGAGGCGGTGCGCTCGCTGACGAAGAAGCTCGTGCGCAAGCGCATCGTCGACGAGGGTCTGCGCATCGACGGTCGTGGCCTCGCCGACCTCCGCCCGGTGTCGGCCGAGGTCGGCCTGCTGCCGACGGCGCACGGCTCTGGCCTGTTCCAGCGTGGTGAGACGCAGGTGCTCAACGTCTGCACGCTCGCCATGCCACGCATGAACCAGCTGCTCGACACGCTCTCTCCCGAGTCGACGAAGCGCTACCTCCACCACTACAACATGCCGCCGTACGCCAATGGCGAGACCGGCCGCGTCGGTTCGCCGAAGCGCCGCGAGATCGGCCACGGCGCACTCGCCGCCCGCGCCGTGCTCCCGGTCGTGCCGAGTCAGGAGGAGTTCGCCTACACGCTGCGCCTCGTGTCCGAGGTGCTCAGCTCCAACGGCTCCACGTCGATGGGTTCGGTCTGCGCCTCCAGCCTCTCGCTGATGGATGCCGGCGTGCCGATCGCCGCCCCGGTCGCGGGCATTGCGATGGGGCTCGTGTACGAGGGTGGCGAGTACTTCACGCTCACTGACATCCTCGGCGCCGAGGATGCGTTCGGCGACATGGACTTCAAGGTCGCCGGCACGTCCGAGGTGGTCACTGCGTTGCAGCTCGACACGAAGATCGACGGCATCCCCGCCGACGTGCTCACCGCTGCACTCGGTCAGGCTCGCGATGCCCGTCTGACGATCCTCGACGTGATGACGCAGGCGATCGAGGCACCTCGTGCCGAGGTTGCCGCCAGCGCGCCGAAGATCACCACGATCATCATCCCGCTCGACAAGGTCGGTGAGGTCATCGGCCCGAAGGGCAAGGTCATCAACACGATCCAGTCCGAGACCGGAGCCGACATCAGCGTCGACGACGACGGTGCCCAGGGCATCGTCACGATCGGAGCGGTCGAGGCGTTCCGGATGGAGGAGGCGAAGGCGCAGATCATGGCCATCGTCGATCCGCCGAAGGCCGAGCTCGACAAGGTCTACGCAGGTCGCGTCGTCAACATCACCAAGTTCGGTGCGTTCGTCAACATCCTCCCGGGACGCGATGGCCTCGTGCACATCTCGAAGCTGGGCGGAGGTCGGCGCATCAACGCCGTCGAGGACGTCCTGTCACTCGGTGACACGATCGAGGTGCGAGTCGAGGAGATCGACGACAAGGGCAAGGTCAGCCTCGTCCCCGTCGGCGAGCTCGCCGGTGGCGGTGGTGGCGACGGTTCGTCGGCATTGGCCGACGGCGCCGTGTCTCGCCCTCGTAGCGATCGTGGCGGCGACCGCCGTAGCGATCGTGGTGACGACCGTGGCGACCGCCGCGGCGATCGTGGGGACCGCTCCGATCGTGGCGATCGGCGCAGCGACAGTGCGAGCAGCGGCAGCGGCAACGCCGACGTCGACACGGTGGCCGTGTCGTTCGAGGACTCGTTCGACGGCCAGCTGCGCGACGAGCTCGGCGACCTCGGTCCCGCCTCGTCGGCCCCGCCCCGCGACGACGGCGACAACCGCAGCCGCGGCCGTCGCCGTCACCGCTGACACCACAGCGCACCGACGCAGCGCATCACTGGTCGCCCGCGTTATCGGATCGTGCCCATTTCGGGCCGCCGATGATGCGGGCGACCGGGGCGTCCGCCGGCTGCTCGACGGGGTCGGCCTGACGGTCGCCGGCAGCTGAACGGCGCTGGCGAGGTGCGCGATCGCGGTTGCGCGGTGTGGCACAGTGTGCCCACGCGTGCAGCACCCACGCTGGCGCACACCTCAAGGGGGATCCGCTCATGGAAGTTCTCGGCGTCATCGTCGCAGGGATCATCATCGGCCTGCTCGGCAAGCTCGTCGCACCGAAGGGTCGTGACGACATCCCGTTGTGGCTCACGGTGCTGTGCGGCATCGCCGGCGTGCTGATCGGCTGGTACATCGCCGTCGCCCTCGGCGTCGAGGAGACAGAGGGCGTCGACTGGATCCGCTGGATCATCAGCATCGCCGCTGCCGCGGTGGTCGTCGTCGTCGCATCGATGCTCTACACGCAGCGCAGCGGACGGTCGGTCGCCCGCCGCTGAAGCTGAAGTGGCTACGTTCGTCGTGTGAGCGACGAAGCAACCAACTCCAACGATTCCACCGTGCCCATCCGGGTCGGCGTCAACGGCGCCGGCGGACGGATGGGCACGGCTGTCTGTCAGGCCGTGTCGCTGGAACCTGAGCTCGAGCTGGTCGCAGCCGTCGACCCCGACGCCGCCGGCGCCACGATCGGCGAGATCGAGATCGCCCGCGAGCACCGAGCGTTCGCCGATGCGAAGTGTGATGTCGTTGTCGACTTCAGCGTTGCCGATGCCGCCCGTGTCACGCTGCCGTGGCTCGCCCTGCACGGCATCCACGCCGTCGTCGGCACGACCGGCCTCGATGACGACGATCTCACTGCGGTGCGCGATGCATTCGGCGACGGGCCGCCGCACTGCCTCATCGCATCCAATTTCTCCGTGTCGGCCGTGCTGATGATGCACTTCGCCGAGCTCGC
>JALZNU010000111.1 GCA_030857495.1 Actinomycetota bacterium
CATCGTCGACGAACGACGGCACGAGCTCGTCCTGCAGATTCGCCAGGTCGACGTCGGTGTCGTCGTCACCGCCCGACGACTCGGCGAGGGCGTCGAGCCGGTCGAGCGTCCGCGACGGGTCGAACACGAAGATCTCGTTCGACACCAGCGTCGACGACGGTTCGTCAGGTTTGTACTCGAACGACGTCACCGTGCCGGTGCCGTTCACCTCGACGACACCGAGGCGAGAGGCCTCCGAGGGCTCGGCCACCTTGGTCGTGACCATCGTCATCGCCGCCCCCGACTCCAGGTGGCCGGCGACGACCTCGTGGTAGTCGAGGCGGTAGATCGCGTCGGCGCTCGTCACGAGGAGAGCCTCCGGTTCGAACTCGCGCACGAGCGTCGCCACCTTCCACAGCGCATCGGCGGTGCCCGTGAACGGTCCCGAGCGGGCGTTGCCCTGGCTCGGCGGCAAGGTGCGCAGCCCGCCTGTGGAGCGGTCGAGGTCCCACGGGCGCCCGTTGCCGAGCGCATCCTCCAGCGACGCCGGCAGCTCCTGCTGCACGATCCACACGTCCCCGATGCCGCTGTGGGCGCAGTTGCTGAGCGGGATGTCGATCAAGCGGTAGCCACCACCGACGGGGATGACCGGCTTCGCACGGCGCTCGGTGAGCAGGCCGAGACGGCTTCCGGCGCCGCCGGCCATCACGACCGCAAGCGTCCTGGGGGGTGCCATCGGCGCATCCTGGCACACGCTGCGCATCCGCCGGCCGGAACCCGTTGGCGATTAGCGTGGCCGACGCTGTGTTCCTGAAGTCCCTGTCCCTGAAGGGGTTCAAGTCGTTCGCCGACCCCACGGTGATGCACCTCGAGCCCGGGGTGAGCGTCGTCGTCGGTCCCAACGGGTCGGGGAAGTCCAACGTCGTCGACGCGATCGCGTGGGTGCTCGGCGCCCAGGCACCCAGCTCGGTGCGCAGCCAGAAGATGGACGACGTGATCTTCGCCGGCACGGCGAGCCGGCCGGCGCTCGGTCGTGCCGAGGTGTCGCTCACCATCGACAACTCCGCCCGGCTGCTCGACATCGAGTTCACCGAGATCACCGTCAGCCGCATCCTGTTCCGCACGGGCGACAGCGAGTACGCCATCAACGGCGTGCCGTGCCGTCTCCTCGACGTGCAGGAGCTGCTCTCCGACGCCGGTGTCGGTCGCCAGCAGCACGTCATCGTCAGCCAGGGCCAGATCGACGCCGTGCTCAACGCCCGCCCGGAGGACCGTAGGGCGATCATCGAGGAAGCGGCGGGAGTGCTGAAGTTCCGCAAGCGCAAGGAGAAGGCCGAGCGCCGGCTCGCCGCCACCGAGGCGAGCATGCTGCGCCTCACCGACCTGCTGCGTGAGGTGCGCCGCCAGCTCAAGCCACTCGAGCGACAGGCCGACGCGGCCCGTCGCCACGGCGACCTCGTCGACGAGCTGTCGGCGCTGCGCATCCACGTCGCCGGTCGCCAGGTCGCCGGGCTGCGAGCCGCGCTGGCGAACAACGCATTGGCTCGCCACGACCACGACCGCGACGAGCAGGCGGAACGGGCCACGCTGGCGCGACTCGACGCCGAGGTACTGACACTCGAAGCCGAGCTGTCGATCCGCAACGCCAGCGACGTCAACGATCGCCTGATGCGCGTCGATCAGTTGCGCGAGCGCACACGCAGCGTGCTCGCTCTCGTCGCCGAACGCCGGCGCAGCATCGCTCGCGACACGTCGCGAGGGCTCGACGCCGACCTCGTCGCCTCGCTCGAACACGAGGTGGCAGCGGCGCAATCGGAGGCGACAGCGGTCGCCGAGCGCCTCGACCTCCTCGATCCCGAGCGCGACCAGCTGACGCACGACGAGGTGGCGTTCGGTGACGAGCGCAAGGGCGTGATGAGCCTGTTCGGCACCGATCCGTCGACGGCGGCGTCCACGGCGGCGGCAGAGCTGCGCGGGGAGCTGCGTTCGCTGCGCGCTGGCGTGTCACGTACCGAGGCCGATCATCAGCGCGCCGCGCAGCGTCACGACCAGCTCGCGAGACGTGTCGTCGAGCTGCGCGTCGAGATCGAGCGCCGCTCCGTCGGGCTCGAGCAGAGCGACAACGATCTCGTCGCCCTCGAGTCGGCGCTGGACGATGCAGGCTCCGGCCTCGCTGCCGCCGAGCTCGAAGAGGCCGAGTGCGCCGCGCGCCGAGACGCCGCCGCCACCGCGACGTCGCACTGGTCGTCGCGCGTCGAGGCGTTGCAGATGGCGCTCGATGCCGCCCACGCTCGCCAGGGCGCGACGTCGCTCGGGGGTGCTGACGGCGTGGTCGGCATGTTGCTCGACCTCGTCGAGATCGATCAGGGCTGGGAGGCGGCGGCGCAGGCTGCGTTGGGCGAGGCGTTTGAGGCGACGGTGTTCGACGGCATCGACGCCGCGCGTGCCGCGGTCGGCACTCTCCACGCAGCGGCGACGGGTGCCTCCGTCGTCGTGCTCGACAACCGTTCCGTGCCCGCCGATCGAGCGCCGGTCGACGTCACGGTCGACGTCGGCGAGCCCGTCCGGCCCCACGTGCGACCGCGTGCGACAGTCCCGTCGCAGCACGCCGTGGGGTTGTTGCTCGACCGGCTGCTCGCCGGTGCGGTGCGCGTCGCCGATGCCGACGAGGCACTCGCGGTTGCCGTCGATCATCCCGACGCGACCATCGTGACGCCGGAAGGCGATCGCTTCGACCGCATTGCGTGGCGCGTCGGGATCGGCGGCGACGGCGGCGCGACCGCCGCGGCGTTAGAGGAGGCACGAACCGCCGCTGCAGGCGCCGCGTCGGCGCTCGTCGAAGCCCGCGCCGGATCCGAAGCTGCACTCGGCCTGCTCGACGGGGCGCGTGAGGTGCAGCGCCGGGCACAGAAAGCCGTCGACGACAACCGCACCCAGTCGTCCGCTGCCGCCGACACGATCGACCGTGCCCGCCGCCAGCTGCACGACGTCGATACCGAGTTGGAGTCGCTCGCCCCAGAGATCGGCGAGCAAGAGTCGCACATCGCGTCGGAACGGGCGCGGGTCGAAGAGCTGGAACGACTCGTGACGACGCTCGAGGCCGACGAGCAGGCCGAGGCGTCAGCAGCACGAGAGCGCAGCGAGCGCATCGCTGCGCTCGACGCGCGTGCCGCGATGCTCGCGTCACGGCGTCGCGACATCGAGGTGCGGCGCGCGTCCCTGCTCGAACGAAGCGAGCTGCTCACCCAGCGCGTCGAGGACATCGAACGTCGCCTCGACGAGGACCGTGCGGCGCGAGCGGCGGCAGGGGAGCGGCGCCTCCAGCACGAGCGGACGATGGAGGTGCTCGACCGCCTGCACACCGACCTCGACGTCCACCGCGGGGCGCTCGAGTCCGCGCACGCCTCGCTCAGCACGAAGCGCAAGCTGATCAGCGATCAGGTGCGTGGCCACGTCGAGCGTCTCGAGCTTGCGCGTGCCGAGCGCATCGACGCAGAGCACCGGTTGGAGACACTGCGCGAGCGGTCGCGGCGCACCGAGATCGAGGAGGCGGAGTCGCGGATGCGCCTCGAGAGCCTCGTTGAGACGTTGCGCCGAGATCTCGACGTCGAGCCCGACGTCGCCGAGGCGGCGCCACGTCCCGAGCTACCCGACGGGGTGACGCCTGCTGCCAAGGTGCGCGAGCTGGAGCGCGAGCTGCGATTGCTCGGACCGATCAACCCGCTGGCGTTGGAGGAGTTCACCGAGCTGCGGGAGCGTCACAGCTTCCTCGAGGGTCAGCTCGACGACGTGCGCAGCACGCGCCGCGACCTGAACCGCGTCATTTCCGCCGTCGACCAGGAGATCGAGAGCGTCTTCAGCGCCGCCTACACCGACGTCAGCGCACACTTCTCGACGCTGTTCTCGATGCTGTTCCCTGGCGGTGTCGGCCGGCTCGTGCTCACGCAGCCCGACGACATGCTCGACACGGGCATCGAGGTCGAGGCGAAGCCGTCGGGCAAGAACGTGAAGAAGCTGTCGCTGCTGTCGGGCGGCGAGCGCAGCCTGACCGCGCTGGCGTTCCTGTTCGCCGTGTTCCGTAGCCGTCCCTCGCCGTTCTACGTGATGGACGAGGTCGAGGCTGCGCTCGACGACGTCAACCTGCACCGCTTCCTCGGCCTGCTGCGCGAGTTCCGCCAGGAGGCGCAGCTCATCGTCGTCAGCCACCAGAAGCGCACGATGGAGGCCGCCGACGTGCTGCTCGGTGTTTCGATGCAACCCGGCGGCTCCTCCAAGGTCGTCGCCGAGCACATCACGTCCCCGGAGGTCGACGACCCAGAAGCCGTTTACGCGTCCGGACTCTCGTGACCTCACCACCGGACGTCGAGCCGTACGACTCGGGGTGGCTCGATGTCGGTGACGGGAACCGGATCTGGTGGGAGGTGAGCGGCAACCCTGACGGCAAGCCGGCGGTGGCGCTGCACGGCGGCCCGGGAAGCGGCCTCTCACCGCGACGCCGGACGGTGTTCGACCCCGATGTGTACCGGCTCGTGCAGTTCGACCAGCGAGGATGCGGGCGCAGCACGCCCTCGGTGTCCGACGTGCTCACCGACATCTCGACGAACACGACGCACCACCTGATCGGCGACATCGAGCATGTTCGCCGACATCTCGGCATCGAATGCTGGCTCGTGTGGGGCGGGTCCTGGGGTGTGACGCTCGGGCTCGCGTACGCACAGCGGTTTCCCGAGCGGGTGTCCGAGATGGTGCTCGCGTCGGTGACAATGACACGAGCCCGCGACGTGCGCTGGCTCTACCACGACACCGGGCGGTTCTTCCCCGAGGAGTGGGCGCGGTTTCGCGCCGCCGCCGGCGGGGCCGACGATCTCATCGCCGCCTACGACGAGCTCCTCAACACCCACCCGGATCCATCGGTGCGGGCACAGGCGGCGAAGGACTGGTGCGAGTGGGAGGACGCCGTCGTCTCGCTCGAGGAGGGATGGGAGCCGAACCCGCGCTATCTGGATCCCGACTTCCGGATGACGTTCGCCCGCCTCTGCGCGCACTACTTCTCCCACGCCGCGTGGCTGGAGGACGACGAGCTCCTCGGCAATGCCGATCGGCTGGCGGGCATTCCCGGCGTGCTCATCCATGGACGCTTCGATATCGGCGGTCCACCCGACGTCGCCTGGCTGCTCGCCAACGCCTGGTCCAGCGCCGAGCTGCACCTCGTCTCGACGGGCCACACCGGTGGAGACGAGATGTCGGCGGTGATGGCGGACGCGCTCGCCCGCTTCGCCCAGTCCTGACGCACCTGCACTCGACGACCTCGGCGGCCGAAAACCCACGTCTGAGTGACGAACAACGACGACCGCCGGCGTATGTCGTCACTCAGAGCGTGGCGTGGCGTGGCGTGGCGGTGAGGGAGGGGGGTGGGATGGGCGGCGCTACGGTCGTCGGCGATGGAGTGGATCTACCTCGTCCTCATCGGGCTCGTCGTCTTGTTCGGGATCGGCGTGCTCATCGTCTCCCGGCGCAGGGCGCAGCGATCGATCGAGGCGCCGTCACGACCCGCGCCGACGCCACCGACGAGGCCCCCGAGGGGCACGCCGTCGCGTGGCACGCTCGTCGCGGAGCGGCCTCCCGATGTTGTCGAGGCGCCGCCCGAGCCGGCCTCGCTGCGTCAGCGCCTCTCCAAGGCGCGCTCGGCGTTCACCGGTGCCTTCGCCGGCATCCGCGGCCGGCGCGCCATCGACGACGAGACGTGGGACGACCTTGAAGAGGCGCTGCTGCGTGCGGACGTCGGCGTCACGGTGTCCGACGAGCTGCTCGGCGGCCTGCGTGCCCGGGTGAAGGCGA
>JALZNU010000112.1 GCA_030857495.1 Actinomycetota bacterium
GCTCCCTGGCGGTCGCTCTCCGGCGGTGGCCTCGCATGCGCTCAGCCACCCGACAATGCCATGACGTCGGACTCCTCTGGCGCAACGAGTGAGTCGACGTCGTCGAGGTAGCCGTCGGGAAGGGCGACACGGATCGGACCGTTCGTGTGGCCACGCTTGATCCGCTCGCCACCGGGAACGAGCACGGCCGCGTGGTCGACCATGGCGCAGAGGTCGTCGAGCTCGTCCAGGGACGACACCATCGAGAAGCGGCGGCGCGCCTCGGCGCCCACCGGATAGCCGGTCAGGTACCACGACGCGTGCTTGCGGAACTTGCGCATCGCGACGTGCTCGCCGTCGTGGTGGACGAGCAGCCGTGCGTGGTCTGTCATGACGGCGACCACGTCGCCGAGCGTCGGTGACGGTCGGACCTCGCGACCGTTGAGCGCGGACACGAGGTCGGCGAACAGCCACGGGCGGCCGAGGCATCCCCTGCCGATCACGACGCCGTGGCACCCAGTGGCCGACATCATCGCGACCGCATCACCGGCCTCCCAGATGTCGCCGTTGCCGAGCACCACCACGTCGTCGCCGACGGCTCGGACCACCTCGGCGATCGCAGCCCAGCGCGCGAGGCCGCTGTAGTGCTGCTCCACCGTGCGGGCGTGCAGGGCGACGGCGACGATGCCCTCCTGCGCGCAGATCTCGGCGGTCCTCACGTGGGTCAGCAGCTGATCGTCGAGCCCCATCCGGAACTTCGCCGTCACGGGGATCGAGAACGGGCGCGCCGCCGATACGGCGGCACGCACGACGGCACGCAGCAGGTTCGGGTGCGCTGGGACGGCGGCGCCACCCCCGCGCCGAGTCACCTTGGCCGCAGGGCAGCCAAAGTTGAGGTCGACGTGGTCGGCGAGATCCCGCTCCCCGAGGAGGTGCACGGCGCGACCGACGACGTCGGGATCGTTGCCGTACAGCTGCAGCGAACGCGGTCGCTCGTCGGGTGTGAAAGCCATCATCTGCGTCGTCTTCGTGTTGCCGTGCAGGATCGCCGCTGCCATCACCATCTCGTTGACGTACACGAGCCCTGGCGCGAACCGCCGGCACATGGCGCGGAACGGCGCGTCGGTCACACCTGCCATCGGCGCCAGCACGACCGGCGCGGACGGCGTGAACGAGCCGATCCGCAACGTCGTCATCTGCGCAACGGTAACGGCACGCACACCCGGCACGGCCGCCGCCGCGAGCGGTGCCTCTCAGGTGGGGATGTTCGGCGACGACATCTGCTCGAGCTGGCGCAGCCCGAGTGCGAACATCGTGGTGGTGATGCCACGCATCAACACGCGCAGGCCGAGCAGGATCGCCAGCGCGAGAATCGTGACATCGGGCCACGCGAGGCAGAAGATCCCGGCGACGACGCTCAGCAGGCCGGCGACGACCCACCAGTTCCAGCGCGGCAGGCGACGCCGGAAGCGCCCGGCGAACACGACGAGCGCGATGCCGCCGACGACGAACGAGATGCCCGTGACGAGTGCGAGCGACCACAGCGTGATGTCCGGCCATGCGATGGCGATGACGCCGGTCAGGATCCACACGAGACCGAGGACGTAGCCCGGCCAGCGCACCTCGTGACGCTCTGCCTGCATCAGCTCGTCGAAGCCCTCCACGAGCAGCGAGATGCCGACGAGCACGGCGAGCGTGAACGCAGCGTCGACGAGGTTGACCAGCAGCAGGACACCGAGCACGACGAGCAGCACGCCGACGGCGAGAATCAACCGCCAGCGTCTGATCAACGGCGTGACGAACGTGTCGGTGAAGCCGTGGATCGCGGTCACGCCGGAACAGTATCCAGCCAGGGGCGATCTCTCCGCGCAAGTCCTCAGAAGTAGTCGAGAGAGAACGCCGTCGTGGCGAACGCGGCGTCGCAGGCGTCGTCGAGCTCGGGCGATCCGTCGTGCACGAGGCCGGCCAGCCGCCGCGTCCACGACGGGACACCGGCGTAGAGGGCGGCGATGCCGTTGGCGTCGAGCCGCAATGGCATCGACGTCGCACGGCCCGCCCCACGGCCGGTGTCGTCGACTCGTTCGAGCGTGCCGCGGCCCTCGCCGACACGGATCACGCAGTCACCGCTGTTGTCGGGCAGCACATCATCGGTGACGTGGACGGGGATCTCGGCCGTGACCGAGGCGGGGAAGCCCCTCGCTGCGATCGCGGCTGTGTGGTCGACGAGGCGCAGCATCCACCACAACTCGCTGCGCACGCAGACGTGCTGCTCGCGTCCGAGCCACGGCAGCGGATCGTCGGGCGCGACCGTGGCGCGCAGCGTCGGAGCCGTCGACGATCCGGATCCCACCATCGACCACAGCGCTCGCGTGGTGGCAGGCGACGACGACACGAGGTGGCTGACGTCGAGCACCGAGTCGTGGCTGTGGTCCTCGAACTCGTAGGCCACGAAGCCGCCGCCGTCGTCGGTGAGGTACGTGAACATGTCGACGTCGGCGATCGAGCGCTCCCACTGCGGTTCATCCCACTCGATCGGACCGCTGTGCCGAGCCGAGCGGTGAACCTCACCGAGCGTGGCGATGATGGCCGGACCGTCACCCTTCTCGCAGCGCCGCACCCGGCCCGCCTGTCCGGCGTCGTCGGCCATCGTCCTCGCCACCGACGACGCCATCTCGATCGTGCGCTGACGCCCCGCGAGCTCCCACCCGACCGATCGATAGAGCGGGACGGTCGCCGGGTAGAGCATCGAGATCGGGTCGCCAAAGTCGCCGATCCGCTCGAGGATCGCCGTCATCAACACCCTGGCGACGCCGCGCCCTCGTGCTTCGGGCGCCACGACCACGCCGCCGACGCCGCCCATCGGCACCGCCCGTCCGTGCCACCACTGCCGCAACCCGAGGATCCGCGCCGACGCGACCACCGTGCCACCGTCACGAGCGACGAGCGCTCGACGCTCGTCCACGGCCGGCTCGTAGATCGCGCACCACGCCTCGAACGACAGGCCTCCGCTCCCGAACGAACGGCGACGCGCCTCGAACGCCTGCTCGAAGTCGTCGGGCGCCATGTCATCGATGTCGACCACGGCGGGCGAACCTAGCGCCACATACGGCAACGTTGGGCGGGTTCCGACCGTGACTGTGCCCGCTAGGGGGAGACGCCCTCGTTCTGGAAGCGGCCCCGCATCACGTCGCGCAATCGCGACTCGTAACGGAACGACGAGCCTGACTTGGTGTACCGCTGCCACCTGCTCGGGATCAGCTCCTCCAGCATGCGCAGCGTAACGGGGATCCGTGCGGTCCCGTTGCCCGATGTCGTCCACGATGCGCTGCGCCGTGGCGTCGTCCGCCTCGCACAGCACCTCGCCGCTGATCACCACGCGGTCGGGGGTCGGCGGTGGTCAGAGCCGCTCGAGCAGCTGGGCCAGCGCCTGGCCGTCGCGGGCGAAGTCGAACGAGAAGTCCCGGTGAAACGTGCTGCTCGGCTCCCAAGGGGCAGGCGGAATCGCCGGACCTTCGAAGTGGTGGTGCTCCCCGCCGGTGACGGCGCTGATCAGGTACTCGTTGGAGGCCGTGTACGTCTCGGGCCCGATCACGATGCGCACGCCCGGCGGCGAGTGGATGAGCCCGAACATCCCCGAGCCCGACAACCCAGCGACGACCGACGCGGAGGCGAACAGCTCCACCTGATCCGGCAGCGGCAGTGTCTCGGGGCGCACGATGGTGAAGCCGTGGTCGGCGAACGTTGCCTCCACCAAGTGCCGGTTCGTGCACACCCGCCTCTCGTCCGTGCGGGTCACGAAGATGCGCTCGTGGGGCGACGGTCGACCGGATCGCAACCCGTGGCGCAGCCTCGACCAGATCCCGGCCAGATCGGGGTGCACGAAGCGGACCGCTCCGTTGTGGAACATCTGCGACGCGGTGAGCAGCAGCTCGACCCGGACGGGGGCATCGATGCACACGACGCGATCCGACGAGATCCCGAACGCGCGCAGCGTCTCCAGCAGCCAGCTCGGCGGCTCTCCTCCGTCAGCGCTGCGCAGCAGTCGCAGGTCGGGGTGGCGTGCGAGCGCCTCGTCCCAGGCCCAGAGCTTGGCGAGGTCCTCCGTGTACACGTGGCCGAAGTGCACCGGGAACTCGGAGTCGAGAAGGAAGAAGGGTCCATCGAGCGGTGCCGGCGATTGCGGCCACGACGGTGCCACGGAGAACCAGGCACTGGCGTCGGCGAGCGGCCTAGTGCGCAACCGTACGACGGCGGGGTGGTGGAACGATGCCGGCAGCACCACGTCGTCGAGCAACGCCAGCTGCCCCGGCGCGCAGACGACGTCTCTGGACTCACGCAGCAACAGCTCGGGGACGGAGAACTCGTCGTCGAGCAGCTGGCGGCGCCGTTCGGTGTTCGCCGTGGCCGTCGCCCGCGAGCGGAACCGCGACGCCGGGATGGCGCGCAGCACCTGCGTCCGTTCGCCATCGATGCGCCCGCGCACCACTGCTCCTACCTCGTCCTCGTGCACCTTCACCACGTGCGAGCCGCGCTTGCGCACGATGACGGCAACGCCGTCGCGCCGGCGGTCGGCGACTGAGCGAGCGAGGTGGCGGGCGTAGCGTTCTGCGCGCTTGTCGTCGGGAGATCGCCCGTCCTCGAAGTCATCGTCGGCGTCGTCCTCGCCCACGTCGACGTCGGCGAGCTCGTCGAGCGCCGCCCACAGCGCCTCGGTCGCCTCCGTCGACCCCGGGGCGCCGGTCGTCACCCAACGACCGTCCGGGGCAAGGGCGTGGAACAGCCGCCGGAACCGCTGGACCGCAGCGCCGGGCCGTCCCCCTGTGGCGTCGACGACCACCTCAGGCGCGTTCCCAGCGGCGAGCCGGGCGAAGTAGCCGCGGAGCCCGTCGCAAACGTGCACCACGACATCCTCGGGCATTCGCGCCGACGGCCGCTCACCGAGCGGAGACCTCACGAGCACCTCAACGGCCGCTGACGGGAACCAGGTGCGAAGCGCCCTCGCCAGGCGGACCGGCCGACGGTCCCCGAACAGGACGACCCGGCGCACCGACGACGGCTCGACGTCGAAGAGGCGTGCGGGCACGAACGGCTGACCGGGAGCCTGACCAGGAACGACGTCGATGGCGGTCAAGCTACCCACGTCGCCGACGCAGTCGCCCCGCGGCCACGCCCACCTCGCGACGTCATCGAGCCGGTCGATGAGCTGTTGCTCAACGCTGCTGAGCTCGAGATCGGATCCTGCCCGGTGGACGGGATCGCCGCGACCTGGTCGCTCGACGAGGCGACTGGTCACCATCTGGAGATCAGGCTGGTCCCGGCGACAGAGCGCGAGCTCTGGCTGCCGGACACCAGGCTCGGTCGCCGACTCCGTCGTCACCGGCGGGCTGTGGTCGATCTTGCGGCGAGAAGCGGTGCGCTTCACGTTCGAGTGTTCGACAGCGTGGCGCGTGGCGAAGATCATGACGGCAGCGACGGCCGCCGAGACGATCACAGTCCATTTCGCCCGCGGCAGTCTCGATGACGACCCGTCTTCGATGCCGTGCGCGTGCGGCTGATCGAGATCGGCGAAGCAGTCAAGTCGCTCGACGTTGCACTACTCGCGAACGAGCCGTCGATCCCAAGGGTCGACGTCGCCGCCGTGCGCAACCATCTCGCCCTCCGCTACTTCGACACGGCTCACACCGAAGTCGAAGCGACGGTCGCCCACGACCTGCCGCCGCTCGTCGCTGCCGTCCGGCGCCTTCGTCA
>JALZNU010000113.1:0-4365 GCA_030857495.1 Actinomycetota bacterium
CCCGCCGGAAGGTTGGCGAAGGCGCATGCCGCACCGGCGGAGTCGGCGAGCACCATCAGCACGCCGCCGTGCAGCAGCCCGCCGATCGTGCACAGCTGCGGGTCCCAGTCGATCGCCAGCGTGGTTGCCTCGGGTTCGTGGCTGATCGCGCGGACGCCGAGCGTGGCGCAGAACGGCATCGAGTCGTGGATGAACGACGTCATCGCCGGGTCCTCGGCGATATCGGACCCTGCATCCGCGGCGGCCATGGGTGCATCCTCGCACGCTCACTAGGGTCACGCTGACCCGCCGACGATGCCGAGGAGGACTTCGTGGAGCGCACGCTGTTCGAGGACGAGCACGAACAGTTCCGCGACTCGGTGCGCCGCTTCATCGCCGCCGAGCTGGCACCGCACCACGACGACTGGGAGCGGGCCGGCATCGTCGACAGGGCGATGTTCACGAAGGCCGGTGCCAACGGCTTCCTTGCGATGTCGGCGCCGGAGCAGTACGGCGGGGGAGGCGTCGACGACTTCCGCTACAACCTCGTGATCGCCGAGGAGGTGCAGCGCGGCGGTGTGAACGCCGCAGGGCTCGGCTGGACGCTCCACAACGACATCGTCCTGCCGTACTTCCTGTCGCTGTGCGACGACGAGCAGCTCGCCCGCTGGATGCCCGGCATCTGCTCGGGCGAGCTGATCACCGCCGTTGCGATGAGCGAGCCGGGCATCGGCTCCGATCTCGCCTCGATGTCGACCACGGCCAGCCGTGACGGCGACGTCTACGTCGTCAACGGGTCGAAGACGTTCATCACGAACGGCATCAACGCCGACCTGATCGTCACCGCCGTGAAGACCGACCCCTCACAGCGCCACGCCGGGATCTCGCTCGTCGTCGTCGAGCGCGGCATGGAGGGCTTCGAGCGGGGACGCAACCTCGACAAGATCGGCATCCACGCGCAGGACACCGCGGAGCTGTTCTTCACCGACGTCCGGGTGCCGGTCGCCAACCTGCTCGGCGACGAGGGGATGGGTTTCCGCTACCTCGTCGGCAAGCTGCCCCAGGAGCGGCTCTCGATCGCCGCCACGGCAGTCGCCGCCGCCCGCGCTGCGTTCGACGAGACCCTTGCCTATGTGAGCGAGCGCACGGCTTTCGGGCAGCCGATCGGCACGTTCCAGCACACCCGCTTCACGATGGCCACGCTCGCCACGGAGATCACGATCGCCGAGCACTTCGTCGACCGTTGCGTCCTGGCCCTCAATGCCGGCGAGCTGACCGCCGTCGAGGCGGCGATGGCGAAGTGGTGGTGCACTGAAATGCAGGGCAAGGTCGTCGACGCCTGCGTGCAGATGCACGGCGGCTACGGCTACATGACCGAGTACCCCGTCGCCCGGGCCTTCGCCGACGCCCGCGTCACACGCATCTACGGCGGCACCACCGAGATCATGAAGGAGATCATCGGACGCGACCTGGGACTGTGATGTCGCCCTCACTCACTCACTCGCTCGCTGCGCTCGCTCGGCGCTTGTCATTTCACCCGGTGGTCGTCGTGACGGCTTCATCGCCGTCGATCTCGTCCTTGTCGTCGCGGTCATTGCGGTCGCGCAGCTCGCCGTTGACGAGGTCGGTGACACGCTCTTCGAGGATCTCGCTGCGCCGTTCGAGCCGTTCGTCGAGGTTGGCCTGCGCCTCTTCGACGAGTGTGTCGATGACGTCCTGAGGATCGAGTCCCTCCGCCTCGGCGATCTCGGCGATCGTCTCGCCGTCGCGGATGCGGGTGCGCAGCTCCTCACGCTCGATCCCGAGCAGCTCGGCGATCGCTTCCCGAACAAGGAACAGGTGGTTGCCGCGTCGGCCGTGCATGCGGCCGTGACCCTTGCGCCCACCGCCGCCGCCGCCGCGTCCATCGCGACACTTGTCGGCTCTGTCGCGATGGTCGGTCCTGTCGGCCCTGGCGCGCTTGTCGCCCGGCATGTCGTCGGTCGTGGTCGAATTGTCATCCGTGGGGATCGACGTCGCCGTCGTCGACGGCGGCGTGCCGGGGGAGGCCGACGACAGCAGCGGCGCCCCCAACAGTGCACCGCCGGCGAGGCCGCCACACGCCGCGGCGATGATGCCGATCTTCGATCGATCCATGTGTGTACTCCTGTCGTCGCTCCGGTCGAGGTCGATCATCGACCACGAACCTGTGAACACGCTGAGGATCGGCCATCAACACGCCGTGACTTCCGATGCCGCACTCACGGCGCTGGCGCCGTGGGAGACGGCGGGGGCGGCGACGAGGACGGCAACGACACCGTGAACGTTGTGCCGCATCCATGCGCACTGTCGACGTCGATCGTGCCGTGGTGGGCGACCGTGATCGCTTCTGCGATGCAGAGTCCGAGTCCCGAGCCTCCGCGATCGCGCGTGCGCATCGGGTCGGCGCGGTAGAAGCGCTCGAAGACCCTCGCCGCCACGTCGGGCGCCATTCCCGGTCCGTCGTCGCGAACCGTCACCGTCGCTCGTGGGCCTGTTTCCGACGCGACGGCGGCGACCGTGACTTCGACCCCCGCCGGCGCAGTCGTGTGCACGATTGCGTTGCTCACGAGGTTGGCGACCACTTGGCCGAGGCGACTCTCGTCTCCCGTGACGTGGACGGCACGGCCGGCTGTCAGCTCGATGCGGCGGTCAGGGTGACGCGCCCGCGCGTCGGCGACCGCATCGGTCACGAGCTCGTCGAGGCGCACGGGCGCCAACATCAGCGGCCTGCCCTGGTCGAGTCGGGCGAGGAGTAGCAGGTCGTCGACGAGCGTGCCCATGCGGATCGCCTCCTGCTCGCTGCGGCGCATCGCCTCGTCGAGCTGCGAAGGGTCGTCGAGGCCACCGCTGCGGTACAGCTCGGCATACCCGCGCACGGTCGCCACCGGCGTGCGCAGCTCGTGCGAGGCGTCGGCGACGAACTGGCGCAGCCGTTCCTCGCTGCGGCGCTGATTGTCGAACGACGTCTCGATCTGGCCGAGCATGTTGTTGAGCGCGACGCCGAGGTCGCCGACCTCCGTGCCCGCCGTCGCCTCGGGCACGCGATGCGAGAGGTCACCGGCACCGATCGCGCTCGCCGCCGTCGCCATCTGCTTCACGGGTCGGATGCCGAGACGCACGACCCACCATGCGACGAGCGCGAGGACGCCGAGCACGACGATCGTGACGATGACCTCGAGCGTGATCAGGCGCGACATCGAGGCGTCCACCTGGTCGAGCGGGAGTGCGATCATCAGCGAGGCGCCGCTGCGGTCGCCGGCGACGAGCACCCGGAAGCGCTTCGACACCGACGCGCCGGAGCCGTCGATGGCACCCGACGTGAACGACTCGTCGTTCGCCGCTGAGCGGATCTCGTCGATGTCGAGGTCGGGCCGTATCGGTGCGTCGAGGTCGTCAGGCGCGAGGAGGACGACGCGCGCCCCTCGCCGCGTGACGACCTCGGCATAGAGCTCGCTGAACCCGCGTCGCGACCCCGGCCCGGTACCGAGATCCTCCTCGACCCGGCCGATGCTCGCCTTCAACTCGTCATCGACGCGATCGACGAGGTTGTCGCGCGTCGCCCGCGTCACGGCGAACGCGGCAGCCACGAGCACGACGGCGATGACCGTCATCGCCACGAGGAGCCGAGCGCGCAGCGACACGGCTCAGACCCGCGGTGCACGCAGCGTGTAGCCGACGCCGCGCAACGTGTGGATCAAGCGTGGATCACCGTGGTCCAGCTTGCGGCGGAGGTAGCCGACGTACGTCTCGACGATCCCGCCTTCGCCGCCGAAGTCGTACTGCCAGACGTGGTCGAGGATCTGCCCCTTCGACAGCACACGGCCCTGGTTGACGAGGAGGTAGCGCAGCAGGTTGTACTCCGTCGGTGACAGCTCGACGTCCACGCCGGCCTTCGTCACCCTGTGCGCGTCGTCGTCGAGCTCGAGATCGGCACAGGTGAGCACCGAGTCCGATCCCGCACCCGTGCGGCGGAGCACGGCGTGGATGCGGGCGACCAGCTCCTCCAAGCTGAACGGCTTGACGAGGTAGTCGTCACCGCCGAGCGTCAGGCCCCGCACGGCGTCCTCTGCGCCGTCCTTCGCCGTCAGGAACACGACGGGCGTCCGGTCGCCTTCCTGGCGCAGCCGCCGGCAGACCTCGAAACCGTCGAGGTCGGGCATCATCACGTCGAGCACGATCAGGGCCGGACGTGCCGCCCGCACTGCATCCAGCGCGTCGCGTCCGTTGCCGGCGCTCGTGACGTCGAACCCGTGATGGCTGAGCGCCGCCACGAGCATCGACCTCAGGTTCTCCTCGTCGTCGACGAGGAGCAGTCGTTCTCCACCCACGGCGACATCGTCGCACGCCAGGCTGAGCGTTTCCTGA
>JALZNU010000113.1:4375-5715 GCA_030857495.1 Actinomycetota bacterium
CCCCCGGGTAGCGTGCGGACGATGGCGCTGGCCAGTCTCCCTGCGGTCTTCTTCGGACACGGCAGCCCGATGAACGCCGTCGAATCGAACCGCTACACCGACGCATGGCGCGACGTGGGCGATGTCGTGCGTGCGAGCGGCACCCCGAGAGCGATCGTGATGGTGTCGGCGCACTGGTACATCGGTGCCGGCGCGATGACGGCGATGGACAGACCGCGCACGATCCACGACTTCTACGGGTTCCCCAAGGAGCTGTTCGACGTCGAGTACCCGTGCGCGGGGGATCCCGCGCTCGTCGACGAGGTCACCGAGCTCGTGGCGCCGATCTGGATCGGCAAGGACCACGACCAGTGGGGCATCGATCACGGCACGTGGTCGGTTCTGCGCCACGCCTTCCCCGACGCCGACGTTCCCGTGGTGCAGCTGGCGATCAACTACCAGGAGCCACTCGACGCCCACTTCCGTCTCGCTGCCGCGCTCGCTCCCTTGGCCGGACGTGGCGTCGTGCTGGCGGGCAGCGGGAACATCGTCCACAACCTCGGCATCCTCGACACGACGATGCAGGACGAGGGCGCCGATTGGGCGCATCGTTTCAACGAGGCGGCGATCGAGATCCTCACCACCGATCCGTCGCGGATCGTCGAGCTCGACCGGCATCCCGACTACCGCCGCGCCGTGCCGACGCCCGACCACTTCCTGCCCGCCGTTTATTTCGCCGGCTTCGCCGCCGGCCTCGGCACGACCGCCGAGGTGCTCGTCGACGGCTACCAGTACAGCTCGCTCTCGATGACGAGCTTGCTGGCGGGCTCGTCGTGCTTGACGAGGCGGTCGAGGGCGGCGTCGATGGCCGGGAGGTCGTCACGGGGTTCGGCTTGCAAGGGGCCGAGATACGTGATGGCCACCTCGCCGCGTTCGACGGCGCCGCCGTCGGTCTCGCTCGGGAGCTGCTGGGCGTCGCCCCAGCCCATGAGCACCGTGTAAACGCCCTCCCGGCCCTCGACCGGCACCTTCTCGGCCGATGACACCGCACGCGGTGGGACGGTGCCGACGACGGCGTGGCGCCAGGAGGTGATCTCCGAGAGCTCGACGTTCGGCACGTTGACATTGACGACCGTCGGAGCCGCAGGCATGTCGGCGACGAGTGCAGCGACGATCTCGGACGCGACGGCGGCGGCGGTCTCCCACTTCATGTCAGCGAGCATCTCGGCCCATCCCTGACCCTCGACGCCGTAGCCGGCAACGGCCTGGCTGACGGCCACGCCGCTCAGACCGCTGTTGCGAGCCGTCAGCGCGGCGCCGACCGTGCCCGAGTGGTACACGGCCCGGCCGACGTTGTTGCC
>JALZNU010000010.1 GCA_030857495.1 Actinomycetota bacterium
TGCCCTGGGCGTTGCACTCGCGATAGAAGTCGAGCACGCCGTACATGTTGCCGTGATCGGTGATGCCGAGCGCCGGTTGACCATCGGCGATCGCCTTGGCGACCAACTCGGGCAGCCGTGCTGCGCCGTCGAGCATCGAGTACTCGGTGTGGACGTGGAGGTGGGTGAACGGTTCGCCCACGTTGCCTTCCCAGTTGACGGACGCCCCCAACCGGCCGGCGGCCGCTGCGTCCAAATGCGAACAGTGTGATTTGCGAACCTACCACGATGGCGGGCTCGTCGTCCTGCTGCCCGACAGCGGATCTCCCATGATGACCCGGCGTCAGGCGACGAGGGAAGCGCCAGCGACGAGTCGCACAAGGCGCGAGGAGAAAGCGCAGCGGACGACGAGGCCGTCAGCGATGCGGACGACGAGACCGTCAGCGATGCGGCCGACGAGCCCGCAGCGTTATAGATACTGTCCCGAGCGGTCGTCGCCCGGGGGTTGCTGGCCGGGCATCATGCCGGGCTGGCCCGGCTGACCTGGCATGCCCGGCATCCCGGGCTGGCCCTGTGCCGAACCGCCCGGCAGTTGGCGAATCTGTTCGAGCTGCTGGCGGGCGGCGACCTGCTGGGCGAACAGCGTGGCCTGAATGCCGTGGAACAGACCCTCGAGCCATCCGACGAGCTGCGCCTTGGCGACGCGGAGCTCGGCGTCGGTCGGCGGCGAACCGTCGTCGTCGCGGAACGGCAGCGTGAGCATCTGCAGCTCGTCGCGCAGATCGGGTGACAGCGCGCTCGACAGCTCGACGATCGATCGCTCGTAGACCGCGGCGAGGCGCTCTCTACTGGCGTCGTCGAGCGGCGCAGAGCGGACCTCCTCGAGCAGCTGCTTGACCATCGAGCCTATGCGCATCACCTTTGCCGGCTCGATGACGGCCTCACCCTCCATGCGCTCCATGTCGGCCTGCCGGCCGGGCTCGCCATCCGCTGCAGGGGCCTGCGGGGCGTCGACGATCTCGCCGCGCTCGATCGTCGGTTCCACGGGAGGGTCGGCGGTGGGTTCGCTGTCGTTGCTCATCTGATTCCTTCGTGTTGTCGGGTCGCGATCAGTTGCGGAGGTAGCTGCACAGTGGCACGTTCACCTCGGCCGAGGTCAACGAGCCGTGGCGGCAGACCAGTGGGAATGGCCCCGTGTCGGCGGGATCGTGGAAGCTGACGGGCTCGCGGGCGACGAGGGCGACGTCGCCCAGGCGTGAGATGACGGGGGCGGACACGGCGGCGCCGAACCATGCCTCGTCGAGCAGCTGCTGTCGGGTCACGATCCACGCAGTGTCGCCGTGCTCGTCGACGGCGGCGTCGATGAGGTCCTTCTCCGCGCCCGGTCGTGAGTGCAGCCACCGAAATCTGCCCTCACCGGACTGCAATGCGACCATCCTCAGCAGGTCGTCGGAGTGCCGCACGATGTTGCCACCGACCTCGACCTGGCCGTGATCGGCCGTCACGAGCAGCACGGTGCCAGCCGGTAGGGCGGCCAGAAGGTCGGCCACGAGCCGGTCGGCGGTGGCGATCTCGGCGTCGTAGAACTCGCCGAACCCGCGCTCGTGAGCGATCTTGTCGACGCCGCCGTAATAGGCGTAGACGAAGCGCTCCCCTGCTGCGAGCTCGGCGCGGACGAGCGGCGCGATCGACGACGGAGCGCGGTAACCCACCGGCCGCGACCCTCGCAGATGGGCTTCGCTGAACGCCGTGTGCTCGAGCTCGGCCTGGGACACGACGGGGACGGGATGACCGAGGAACGGGGTGAACGCCTGCACGTCACGAGGGACGAGCGCGTGGCGACGATCTCCGCGCGCCGAGCTCCAGCGCAACATGTTGACGATCTCCGTGCCGAACGCCACCCGGTAGCCGACGATGCCGTGCTCGCCGGGCGTGAGACCGGTCGAGATCGACGTCAACGCCGTGGCCGTGGTGGTAGGGGCAACGGTGGTGATGCTCGTCGACGACATCGAATCAAGGGCGGGCAGGAGCGCAGCGTGCGCTCGGAACTGGTCCCACCCGAGCCCGTCGAGCAGCAGCAGCACAGCCTGGTCGGCATGGCGAACCTCTTCGGGCATCCACGACGGGAGGTCGCGCGCCCATGCCCCCGGCCCCAGAAGGGCGGGGATGAGACCACGGACATTTCCGCCGCCGTAGTCGGGGAGCACGGGCTGGAGTGTCACCGAAACCCAAGTTCACCACCTTTGCGACACCGCGACCAACCAGGCCCGTACGATGGAGCGCAGTGCGAGTGTCGACGAGAGGTGACTATGCCTGCAGGGCGTTGCTCTCGCTGGCGCTGCACCGCGACGACTCGGGCACGGTTGTTCCGACATCCGTTCGGGACATCGCCGAGCGCACGGCACTGCCACAGCCCTACCTCGAGCAAATCCTGCTCGCATTGAAAGGTGCGGGCCTCGTGCGGTCCAAACGCGGCGTCGGAGGCGGTTACGTCCTCGCTCGGCCGCCGTCGGAGATCGTGCTCTCCGACATCGTGTCCGCCGTCGACGGGCCGATCACGCTCGGCGACTTCGGCGAGCCGCACCAGGACGGAGCGTGCGACCACGAGGGCCAGTGCGTCTTGCTGGCCATCTGGAGCGTCGCCGGCGATCTCATGCGGCGCCACCTCGGTGAGTACACGCTCGAGTCCATCGCCTCGATGGCGCGCGGCGAGTCGCCCTGGCCACAGACCGTCACGGTGTGACGTGGCCGGGCGTGAGCCCCTCACGGAACGCGACGAGGTCGGGAGCGAGCGCACTCGTCCACGTCACGCGTTCACCCGTTGCCGGGTGTCGCAGCGACAGCTCCACGGCGTGCAGGAACGGGCGCGTCAGCCCGAGCAACGGACGGCGGGCGCCGTAGACCTGATCGCCGACGAGCGGATGCCCGACGGCGGCGAGATGAACCCTGATCTGGTGTGTCCGGCCCGTCTCGAGCGTGCAGCGCAGCTCGGCGAGGTCAGGCTCGACGAACCGCTCGAGCACCTCGTAGCGCGTCCTCGCCGCCTTGCCCGGCGACGTCACCGCACGACGCAACGGATCGCCGGGATCGGCGCCGATGGGCGCGTCGATCAACGCCTGGGCAGCACTTGGGTGTCCCCATACGACGGTGCGATACGTCCTGGCGGCGGAGTGATCGCGGAACTGTGCCCCAAGCGAGTCTGCGGCATCGGTCGTCCTCGCCACCACGAGCAGTCCCGACGAACCGGCGTCGAGGCGGTGCACGATGCCCGGACGCAGAGCGTTGCCGTGCACCTCGACGAGCTCGGGGTACCTGCTGAGAAGACCGTTGACCAGCGTCCCCTCCGGCGATCCTGGCGCCGGGTGGACGACGAGACCCGCGGGCTTGTCGACGACGATGAGCGAGTCGTCGGCGAACACGACGTCGAACTCGACGCTCGGGTCGGGCGCCGGCGGCTCGGACTGTGGCAGCACGTCGACGTCGATCGCGACGCGCTCGCCGACTCGCAGGCGCCGCGTGCCCGCCGTTACCGGGACGCCGTCGACCGAAACGCCCCTGCGCGCCAGAACCTGCGCCGCCGCCGAGCGGCTGATGCCGGCGATCAGGGCGACGGCACGGTCCAACCGCTCGCCGTCCAGCGCTGCAGGGACCTCCTCGATCATGCGTTGCGGCCCAACCAGAGGTGCGATGCGACGAGCAGTAACCCGCCAACCGTCACACCGATGTCCGCGACGTTGAAGATCGGGAACCACTGCGGGTCGATGAAGTCGACCACGGCTCCACGGAACCATTTGTCACCGCGGAACAGGCGGTCGATGATGTTGCCGACGGCACCGCCGATCAGCAGCCCGGCCGCGAACTTGCCGAGCGGCTGCTGTGTGTTCCCGAGCGAGAGCACGATCAGCACGACGACGGCGAGTGCGACCACACCGATCACCGGACCGAAGCCTCCACCGCGCGAGAACGCCATGCCCGTGTTGAAGGCGAGGTTGAACCGAAGCGTCCAGAACAGATCGATCCTGCGGCCGTCGTCGAGGGCGTTGAGCGCCCAGTGCTTCGTCAACTGGTCGAGCACCACCACGACGGCGGCGATCGCCAGTGGCCCGCCCGGCAGGCGGGCCAACCACCTCATCGGCGGCCGATCCCCCCGACCTTTTCCTCGACGAGCACTGTCGCCCACGGGATCGCCTCGAGACGCGCCTTCGGCAGCGGTGCGCCGGACACCAGGGAATAGCCGTAACTCCCCTTCTTGATGCGCTCGAGTGCCTCATCGATCTCCTCGACGGTCTGGCGGGCCTCCGCCGAGATCACGAGGTCGTGATCTCGCTCGACGACCATCGTGTCGCCCTCGCCGCTCTCGTCGTCGAACTGCACGTCTCCCATCTCGCCCTCCTCGATGAGCGACTTCGCCTCCAACTCGAGGCGGTCGGCCTGGCCGAGGAGGCGGACCCGTTCGGCCTGCAACGCGTCGCGCTGGGTCGTGAGGAACTTGGCGCTGAAGTCCTTCGTGTACGCGACACCGTTGCTGCGTCCCTTCGCCTTCGGCAGCTCGAACGTCGTGGCGTTGGCCCCTGCCGCGCCGGGGCGCACCGACGACGCGGTCCTCGCCGGCGACGCAGCTGCCGTCTTCTTGGCCAGCGCCTTCGGCGCTGCGGCTGCACTGGCTCTCTTCTCCGGCGCCTTTGGCGCCGCGGCTGCACTGGTCTTCTTCGCCGCTGTCTTCTTCGCCGCCGACGACCTGACGGTTGTCGTCTTCTTCGCCGCCGCCGTCTTCTTCGCCGCCGCTGTCTTCTTCGCCGCCGACGACCTGACGGTTGCCGTCTTCTTCGCCGCCGCCGTCTTCTTCGCCGCCGCCGTCTTCTTCATAGCGGTCTTCTTCGTGGCGGCCTTCTTCGCCGGCGCCTTCGGCGCTGCGGCTGCTGCACTGGCCTTCTTCGCCGGCGCCTGCTTGGTCGACGTCTTGGCGGTCGAGCTCTTGGCCGTCTTCTTCGCCGGCGACGTCTTCGTCGCGGACGTGGCGGACTTGGAGGTGCGCTGAGCTGGAGCTTTCCTGGAAGCCGACGACACCTTGTTCGTGGTTGTCGCCTTCTTGGCGGGCACCTTCTTCGGCGAGCCTGAGGCGGCACGTGTGGCCATGTTGAGCGCTCCTAGCGGGTCGGGAACCGCTGGACTCTAGCGCCTCACGTCGCCGCGGCGGCGTTCGTGTCGCGCCGCAGCCAGATGCGAACCGCGAGGTCCTCTGCCGTCCGCGTCGAGAGCGCCGCGCCGTCGTCGGGAGGCGTGAGATGCACCGTCGTGGCCAGCACTTCGGCGGCGATCAGGACGGCATGCTCGCGGATCGCAGCGCCCGTCTCGTCCTCGGCGACCGCCCACAGCTCGATGCGATCGGTCACCTCGAGCCCGGCCGACTTGCGAGTCTCCTGCACGAGTCGTGCGACCTCTCGTGCCAGTCCGGCTGCGAGCAACGACGGCGTGATGTCGAGGTCGAGGGCGACGGTCTCGCCCGACTCGTTGACGACCGACCAACCCTCGTGCGGGCGCTCGGACACGACGACGTCGTCAGGCCCGAGCTCGACCGGTTCGCCGTCGACGTCCACGGTTGCCCTCCCGCCACCACTGATGGCCGGTGCCAGGACGTCGTGATCGGCGGCGGCGATGGCTGCTGCGACCGTTTGGGTCCTCGGCCCGAACCGGGCACCGAGCGACCGGAAGTTCGCCTTGACGGAGTACGCGACGAGTGACTCGTCCGACGAGAGGGGCTCGACGCTCGCCACGTTCAGTTCGGCGGCAACCTCGTCGAGCAGTTCGGGTGGGAGGCGTGCGTGGCTCGACGAGCTGATGACGGCACGGGCAAGCGGCTGGCGGGTCTTCACCTTCGCCTCCGTGCGCGCTGCCCGACCCAGCTCGACGAGTCGCCGGGCGAGCTCGACAGCCGCATCGAGGCCGGCATCGCGCCGATCGTCGCAGCGCTCGGGCCAGGAGGCGAGATGAACGGATTCGGGCCCATCCGGGTCGACCGCAGCGATGACGTCCTGCCACACCTTCTCGGTGAGGAACGGCACCATCGGAGCCATCAACCGCGTCAGCGTGTCAAGCGCGTCGTGCAACGTGCGCAGCGCCGCAGGGTCGCCGGTCCAGAACCGCCGCCGCGACCTGCGCACGTACCAATTCGACAGGTCGTCCGTGTACGCAGCGATCGCCGTGCCGGCCTTCAGCGTGTCGTACTGCTCGAGCGCGCTCGTGACGACATCGACGAGCGCAGCGGTGCGCGAGACGAGCCAGCGATCGAGCACGGGGCGGGATTCGACCGCCGGATCGCTGTCGTTCGGTCGCCAGCGCGACGTGCCCGCGTAGAGCACGTGGAACGACACGGTGTTCCAGTACGTGAGGAAGACGCGCCGGACGGTCTCGTTGATCGCGTCGTGCCCGACTCGTCGCGCCGCCCACGGTGACCCGCCGGCCGCCATGAACCATCGAACGGCGTCGGCGCCGTGTTCGTCCATCAGCGGGATCGGCGGCAGGATGTTACCGAGGTGCTTCGACATCCGGCGACCGTCATCAGCGAGGATGATGCCGAGGCACAGGACGTTACGGTACGACGACTGGTCGAACACGAGGGTGCCGATCGCCATCAGTGTGTAGAACCAGCCGCGCGTCTGGTCGAGGCCCTCGCAGATGAAGTCGGCGGGATAGCTGGACGCGAACCGCTCGGCCGATCCGGAGGCGTGCGGGTAGCCGATCTGGGCGAACGGCATCGATCCGGAGTCGAACCAGGCGTCGATCACCTGCGGTACTCGCTGTGCCGGTTCGCCACACGTCGGGCACGGGATCACCACATCGTCGATGAACGGCCGGTGCGGGTCGACCTCGGCGACATCGTGACCCGCCAGGCGACCGAGGTGCGCCCGAGACTCGACGCACACGGCGTGGCCGTCCGCACAGCGCCAGATCGGCAGTGGAGTGCCCCAATAGCGATCACGCGACAGCGCCCAGTCGACGTTGTTGCGCAACCAGTCGCCGTAGCGACCCCACTTGATCGTCCCGGGGAACCAGTTCGTCGCCTCGTTCTCGCGCATCAGCGCGTCCTTCACGGCGGTCGTGCGGATGTACCAGGACGGGCGGGCGTAGTAGATGAGCGGCGTGTGGCATCGCCAGCAGTGCGGATAGGCGTGCTCGTACTGCATCGCCCGCACGAGGAGACCACGGGCCTCGAGGTCGTCGACGAGCGCCGGGTCGGCCGACTTGAAGAACGAACCGCCGACGAGGGGCACGGTCGACTCGAAGTGCCCGTCGGCCGTCACCGGGTTGACGACGGGGAGGCCGTCGCGGCGCCCGATCGCCATGTCGTCGGCGCCGAACGCCGGGGCCAGGTGGACGATCCCCGAGCCGTCGCTCACGGTGACGAACTCGGCGGCGGTGACCATCTGCGACGGTGCCGGCAGCTCGACGAGCTCGAACGGCCGGGCATACGTCCAGCCCCGCATCTGCGACCCGAGAAATCGTTCACCCGTTGGTGTCCAGCCGTCGCCCAGCGCCTGTCCGGCGAGTGGCGCGGCGACGACGAGCGTCTCGGAGCCGTCGCTCAGGGCGATGTACGTGACGTCGGGGTGCACGGCGACAGCGGTGTTCGACACGAGCGTCCACGGCGTGGTGGTCCACACGACGAGCGCAGCCGTGCCGGCGAGCGGACCGGACGTCAGCGGGAAACGGACGTAGACGGACGGATCGACGACGGTCTCGTAGCCCTGGGCGAGCTCGTGATCCGACAGTCCGGTGCCGCAGCGTGGGCAGTACGGCGTGACGCGATGGTCCTCGACGAGCAGGCCGCGCTCGTAGATCTGCGCCAGCGCCCACCAGACGCTATCGACGTAGTCGGGATCCATCGTGCGGTAGGCGGCGTCCATGTCGACCCAGTAGCCCATCCGCTCGGTGAGCTCGGAGAAGTCGTCGACGTGGCGCAGCACCGACTCGCGGCAGCGGGCGTTGAACTCGGCGATGCCGTAGCGCTCGATGTCGCCTTTGCCGGCGAACCCGAGCTCCGTCTCGACGGCGAGCTCGACCGGTAGGCCGTGACAGTCCCACCCCGCTCTGCGCTCGACGTAGCGGCCCTGCATCGTGCGGAACCGCGGGAAGACGTCCTTGAACACTCGCGCCTCGATGTGATGCGCCCCTGGCGCACCATTGGCGGTGGGAGGACCCTCGTAGAACGTCCACGGCTCGCCGCCCGCGGTCAGCGCGAGGCTCTTCGCGAACGTGTCGTTGGCGCGCCAATACGCCAGGATCTCCCGGTCGACCGCTGGCAGGTCGAGCTGCGACGGGACGGGGCGGTAGACGCTCGCGCTGTCCGGCTCGGTCACGTCCGCCGCTCGTCCACGGCGTCGTCGAGCGGCAAGCCGCCACGCGGAGTGGGGTCGGCCGGGGCATCGACGGTGTCAGAGTCATCGAGGTCGTCGAGATCGTCCTCGCGCTCGAACTCGAACTCGTCCTCGTCGTCATCGGAGAAATCGTCGAGGTGGTCGACAGGTTCGTCAACGTCCTGTCGGTCGGCCATGTCGTCGGTTCGCTCGTAGGGCTGCGTGTCGTCGCCGCCGTCGTCGTCATCGCCGGCCGCCGGTTCGTCGAGCGGCGAGGCCGGCGACAGCGAGGGGCGGCGCATCGCGCCGAGCCCCCCCGGCACGCGCTCGACGAGCTCGGCGAGCATCGTCGCCGACTCGCGGATCCGCTCGCGCTGCTCGATCATGAAGCCCTCGAGCGTGTCGACATCGGACTCCAACACGTTGCGTCGCGAACCGAGCGCCTCCACCTCCGACTGGACCCGCACGCGTTCGCCCTCGCCCTCGTTGCGCGCCGCCTCCTTGGCGTCCTCCACCAGCTGATCGGCCATGCTGCGCGCCTGGTCGAGCGACTGCGCAGCGTCGTCGCGCGCCGCGGCGAGGATCCGCTCGGCCTCGGCCTGAGCCTCGGCCACCGTCGTGTCGGCCGTGCGCTGTGCCAGCAGCAACGTGCGGCTGATCGTCTCGGACTCGTCGACCGAGGCGACGATCTCACGGCTCGCCTCGTCCTCGCCGGGCGCCTCGTCGCCGCCGTCGACGGTGGCGGGCGGCGATGCCTGGCTCAACTCCTGCAGCCGCGCGACCGCGGCACGCGCACGTGCCTCCATCGCTCGTGTGTCGTTCTGCGACGCTTCCAGCGCCACCGCCACCTCGGCGATGAACGAGTTCACCTCGGACGTGTCGTATCCCCGCTTGACCGTCGAAAACGAGATCGCGCGGACCTTCTGAGGGCTCAGTTCCATGGCCGCTCACGATACTCCGAGCACCTCTCGCGCCGGCGTGAGGGTGTCGCGCCGGCGGGGTCAGTCGTACCCGTAGCCGTCGACGCGGGGCCGCACCGCCGGTGGCTTGAGGAGGTAGACGCCCGTCGCCACCTTCTCCATCGTGCCGTCGAGGCCGTAGCAGAGACCACTGGCGAAGTCGATCAACCGGCGAGCGACGTCGCGCTCGGCGCTCTCGAGGTTCATGATGACCGGGAGGCCCTCTTTGAACTTGTCGGCGACCTCTTGGGCCTCGTCGAAGCGGCGTGGCCGAACGGCATGGGGCTCGCTGCTACCGCCAGGAGACGGCGGCCGGCTCATCGGGTCGTACGCCGGGGCGAGGCGCTCGGGTGAGTGCACGTTGACGGTGGGATCGCCGGCGATGCCGGGACGTCCACGTCCGTCGGGCGACGGGTAGGCAGGACGAGGCGCAGGACCACGGGGTTCTCCGACGCCGTCGTCGCCGTAGCCGCGAGGGCGCCGCCCGGCGTCCTTGCGCGCGGCACGGGGGGCACGCTCGTCGGCGGCGCCGTCGTCGTAACTGTCGTAGGCGTCATCTGGACCAAGGCCCAGGTAATCCATGGTTCTTTTCCACACCGTCATCGAGTCCCTCCTCGCAGGTCAGGCTACCTCAGGCGCTCATCCGCGACGATGACGCTCGCCGAACAGCAGGGTCCCGAGGCGCACGTGCGTGGCGCCCTCGGCGACCGCGAGGTCGTAGTCGGCGGACATCCCCATCGAGCAGGAGGCGAGGCCTGCACCGTCGGCGAGCGTGCGGAGTGAGCGGAACGCCGTCGCCGCGCGAGGGCGATCGCCGTCCGTCGGACCCATCGTCATCAGCCCCGTCAGCGCCAGTCCGGCCTCGCGGGCGTGGTCGACGAGCGCCGGCAGTTCGGCCGGCGAGCACCCCGACTTCGTGTCCTCTCCCGTCGTGTTCACTTGGATCATCACGTCACCGGTGGCCTCGCGGCGTGCGAGGTCGTCGACGAGCGACATTCGGTCGACCGTGTGCCATGCATCGACGTGTGTGACCAATTGGCGCACCTTGTTGGACTGCACGTGGCCGATGAAGTGCACGCGTGGGCGAACGTCGTCGAGCTGCTCCAGGGTCTCGATCTTGGCGAGAAGCTCTTGGGCGTAGTTCTCCCCGATGTCGCCGAGTCCCGCCTCTTGGGCGGCGACGATCGCATCGGCGCCGAAGCCCTTCGTGACGGCGATGACGGTGACGGCTGGCGACCCCAGCTCGGCGAGGCGGTCACGAACGCCGGCGAGCCGGAGCTGGACCTCTTCGACCGACGGCACGCGAGTCGTTGCCGGTGTCAGCGCAGGAACGATGGGACCTCGAAGTCGTCGTCGTCGTCGTCACCGAGCGGGTCGGAGGGTCCGGCGTCCTCGCCGAACAGCTCGGCGATGCGTCCGGGGTCTCCGGCGTCGGGCACCGCACGCAGTCCCTCGTCGACGCGATCGAATCCGGCGGCGATGACCGTGACCCGCACCTCGTCGCCGATCTCGTCGTCGATCACCGTGCCGAAGATGATGTTGGCCTCGGGATGGGCAACACCGTGGATGATCTCGGCCGCCGCGTTCATCTCGAACAGCCCCATGCTCGAAGGACCGGTGATGTTGAGCAGCACCCCTCGCGCACCATCGATCGCCGACTCCAGCAGCGGACTCGAGATGGCCATCTTGGCGGCCGACACCGCGCGCTCGTCGCCGCTCGACTGGCCGATGCCCATGAGGGCGGACCCTGCCTGGGAGAGCACGGCCTTCACGTCGGCGAAATCGGTGTTGATGAGTCCCGGCGTCGTGATCAGGTTGGTGATGCCCGAGACGCCCTGCAACAGCACCTCGTCGGCCATCTTGAACGCGTTGAGCACGCTCGTCTTCTCGTTGGCGACGGTGAGCAATCTGTCGTTCGGGATGACGATGAGCGTGTCGACCTTTTCCTTCAGCCGCTGCACACCGCTGTCGGCCTGCACGGCCCGTCGCCTGCCCTCGAACGTGAACGGGCGCGTCACGACACCGATGGTCAGCGCTCCCGCAGCGCGTGACACCTCGGCGATGACGGGCGCGGCGCCTGTACCAGTGCCGCCGCCCTCGCCGGCGGTGATGAAGATCATGTCGGCGCCCTTGATGATCTCCTCGATCTCTTCGTGGTGCGCCTCTGCCGCTGTTCGGCCGACGTCGGGGTCGCTGCCGGCACCCAGTCCCCGCGTGAGGTCGCGTCCGATGTCGAGCTTGACGTCGGCGTCGCTCATCAGCAACGCCTGCGCATCAGTGTTGATCGCGATGAACTCGACACCCTTGAGGCCGGCGTCGATCATGCGGTTGACCGCGTTGACACCGCCACCACCGACGCCGACGACCTTGATCACGGCGAGGTAGTTCTGTGGTGAAGCCGGCATCATCGGTACCTCCTGGCCCGAAGCCCAGTTGTCGTCGTTACGCGCACGGACCATGATCGCATGTCAGCGTTCCCCTGCTGGGGACTGCTGGACGTCCCACCGGTCGAGCGGAGCGCAAGGCTAGCAATTCCCTCGGCGATCCGACCTGGCCGGTGCGCTCGGTGCGTGAAGCGATGTCGGATCGCCGACGCCGTCATCCGGACTCCGACGTGGTCACGTCGCTCGTGGCGACGTCGATCCGCGCCGGGAGCGCACCGACGCGGCCGTCGATCACGGTCTCGAGCCGGACGAGCTTGTCGGCGAGGTTCTGGGTATCTCCGAGGCGTACCTCGGTGCCGCCCGTGAGCGCGAGGCGCAGGTCAGAGCCGTCGTTCGCGACCTCGACGACCTCCACCAGGCGTGCGACGGACGGCGTGAACGCCGTCGCGATCGACGCCGCACCGACGAACCCCGGAGGTGCGTAGCCGCTGAGGCCCGTGTTGGGCGGTTCGTCGCTGCGCACGAACAGGAAGTTGGCAGGCTGACCGTCGACGATGTCGAGCACACGCCCCTCGCGGTCGATGACCCGGAATCGGCCGTCGCCGCCGGCGAACGTGGCAACCGGCACACGCTCGCGGACCTCGATCGTCGCCCGATCGGGGAAATGCGTCGTCACCCGCACGTCCTCGACCCACGCGATCTCGCGGATGCGCTCTTCGTAGCCACCGGTGTCGAGCCGCAGCACGGGTGTGCCGTTGATGTCGGCGACGATCGGCGCCAGCTCGTCGCGGCTGTACACCGCGCCCCCGACCTCGACCTCCTTGATCGAGAACCACGACGATCCGAGCACGGCGAGTCCTGCCACGACGACGAGCACCACGAAGACGGCGAGCGCCACCCACCTCAGACGCCGGCGTCCGTGTGCC
Organism: Actinomycetota bacterium; assembly: GCA_030857495.1. Classification (GTDB taxonomy): domain Bacteria; phylum Actinomycetota; class Acidimicrobiia; order Acidimicrobiales; family Ilumatobacteraceae; genus JACDHN01. Next base: position 12,603 of record JALZNU010000010.1, read on the forward strand.
TTGCGTACGGCATCGCGGCGCTCGCGCAGCTTCGGCTCGATGCCGCTCGCCCGCGCCGCCTCGGCGCTGCCCACCACCTCGAACGACTTCGAGTCGTCGTCGATGAACACCGGGTTACGCCCCTCGCTGCCCGCCGCGACGGCGGGATCCGGCGAATCCCCGACGGCAACCACGTCGGGTAGGTCGTCTGCCTCGATGACGACGATCCCGGGCGGACTCGCGTCACCCGGGGCGGCGTTGCTCGTCCCGGCGGCGACTGCCTCGTCGACGATGACGATCGTCTCGGGTTCGTCACGATCGTCACCATGCTCGTCGGCCTCGGCGTCGCTGCCCTCCCTGTCCCTGTCGCTGTCCTCGCTCTCGCTGTCGCTGTCCTCCCTGTCGCCGTCGTCTGGCTCGTCTGGCTCGTCGTCGGCGCCCGTGGTCGGCCGGCTCGTGCCGCCGCTGAGCAGCGCCTCCACCTCGGGGCTCGTCAGGTCGATGTCCTTGCCGCTCGTGTAGTCGTCGGCCTCGAACATCGACAGCAGCTCGTCGAGGACCGCCCTCGACGGACGATCGTCACCGTGTGGCGTGTCGCTCATCGCCAGTCCTCACCGAATCCGACGAGGCGGACCTCCGAGCGCAGCACGTACCCGGTTTCGGCCGCCACGGCGGCTCGGACATGCTCGATCACGGCGAGAACGTCGGCGCTACGGGCGTTCGGTGCCGCCTGGATGAAGTTGGCGTGCTTCTCCGACACCCAGGCGTCGCCGATGCGTGTGCCGCGCAGCCCGATGGCGTCGATCAACGAGCCGGCGCTCACCTCGCCGGGCACGGGGTTGACGAACACCGACCCGCAATTCTGGCCTCCCGGCTGGTGCTCGCGACGCCATCGCACGATCTCGGAGATCTGCTCGAGCGCAGGTGCCGGCTCGCCGCGCCGTAGCGCCAGCCGGACCGACACGACGAGGTCGTCGTCGCCGACGCCCGACGAGCGGAAGGCGAGCCCGAGATCGTCGCGGGCAACCACGAGCGCCCCGGCGCCGGACGCGATCGAGACGACGGTGGCATCGACGAGCACCGCCGCCATGTCGGATCCGTGACCGCCGGCGTTCATCTTCACGGCACCGCCGATCGATCCCGGGATCCCGACGGCCCACTCGAACCCGACGATTCCCGACGACGCCAGCCGCCGCGCAAGCGACGGCAGCGACGCCGCGCCGGAGACGGTGACGACAACGCCGTGCGATGTGTCCTCGACGTCGCCGATCATCTCCCCAGCTGCGCCAACGGCAGGGAGGTCGGCGAGCGTGACGGCGAGCCCGGCGAAGCCCCGGTCGGCGACGAGCATGTTGGATCCCCGCCCGACCGCCAGCACGGGAAGTCCCGTCGCTTCACGCGCGGCTGCGACGGCGGCGAGGTCGGCGAACGACGTCGGGCGCACCAGGACCGCAGCGTTGCCACCGACCCGATACGTGGTGAACGGGGCAAGCGGCACGTCACGCTGTGCGGATCCGCCCACGAGTGACGCTGCACGGTCGAAGAGCCTGGTGTCGTCGGCTGTGACGTCCGCCATCATCACCACTCTCATTGCAATGCGGAGGAGAAGGCGTGACGTCGCGCCATCACCTCGTCGGGAAGCGACGCGACGTCACCACACCCCATCGAGACGCAGACGTCACCGTCACGGATCTCGGTGGCCAGGTAGCGGACGAGGTCCTCGCGGTGCGGCAACCACAGCACGCGCTGGTCGGGGTGCGCCTCCGTGACGGCGTTGACGATGAGCTTGCCGCTCACCCCGGGGATCGGCGTGGTGCCCGAGGCGTAGATCTCCGTGATCACCACGACGTCGGCGTCGACGAAGCAGTCGGCATAGTCGCGCCACATGTCGGCGATACGGTGGAAGCGGTTCGGTTGGAACACGGCGACGACCCGTTGCCAGCCGTCGCCGCCGTTGCGTGCACCGTCGAGCGCAGCAGCGATCTCGGCGGGAAGGTGTGCGTAGTCGTCGACGAACGTCGCGCCACCGTCGACACCGCGCACGTCGAACCGTCGGGCGACACCACCGAAGCGCTCGAGGGCTCCGCGTATCGTCTCGAACGGCACGCCGATCTCGTGCGCCATCGCCGCTGCCGCTGCGGCGTTGAGCACGTTGTGCGTGCCTCTCAAGGGGAGCGTGACGACGAGGTTGTCGTCGTCGTCGTGGCGCAGCGTGAACCGGCTGCCGCCACGCACGATCTCGGTGTCGACTACGCGGTACGTCGCCGTTGCGTCGTGGCCGAACGTCACCGCCTCGTGACGCTCGGCGAGCCGGGCGCACGCGGCGTCGTCGCCGTTGAGCACGAGCGGCCCGCTGATCTGCTGTAAATAGCGGTCGAAGGCTCCGACGATACCGTCGAACGTCCCGTAGAGGTCGAGATGATCGACGTCGATGTTGGTGAGGATCGTGCCGTGCAGCGGGAGCTCGAGGTGCGTGCCGTCGCTCTCGTCCGCCTCGACGAGCAGCCAATCGCCGCCCG
>JALZNU010000011.1 GCA_030857495.1 Actinomycetota bacterium
CCGGCAACACGGTGCACGTGTTCTCCGGTGCCATCCAGCGTGAGATGACACAGGGCGAGGTCGAGCGAGCGGTCGTCAACGGCGTCACGGTGCACTGGATCGGGTCGAACGGCTGGACGGATCCGAGCCTCGACGTCAACTGGGAGAACCCCGTTGCCTCGGCGGCGATTGCTCGCCTGCTCGACGAGCTGAACCCTGACATCGTTCATGCCCATACGTTGCAGACTCTAGGTGCGGGTCCGGTCGCCGAGGCGTTGACGCGAGGCATCCGCACGCTCGTCACGATGCACGACCTGTGGTGGTGGTGTGCGCTGCTGTTCCTCGTCGACAAGGAGCTGCGGCCGTGCACGATCGTCACCGACGTCGGGACGTGTCCGTGCGCACGCGACGCGCCGTGGCGCACGGCGCGCGCTGCCGCACTGCGCGGCGTGCTCGACCGTGTCGAGGAGGTGCTCGTGCCGTCAGACGTGATGCGCGACCTCGCAATCGCCAATGGCGTCGATCCCGATCGCATCACCGTCGACGCCAACGACGTCGACACCGCAACGACGGGCACCGCGGAATCAGCCGAGAACCCGGTCGCGCCCTGTTCGACGACGAGCGACGACGGCACCGTGCGCTTCGTGTTCATCGGCGGCGACCACCCGCTGAAGGGCACCGATGTCCTGCTCGCCGCTGCGGCACAGTTGCGTCACATCCCTGGCTGGACGCTGGCGATGTACGGGGTCGAACCGAGGGCGACCAGTCCGTCAGCGACCGCGACGGCGATCTCCTTCGAGCCGGCGTTCGCGCCGAGCCGGCGCGAACGTGTCCTGGCTGGCGCCGATGTGCTCGTCATCGCCTCCATCGCCCGCGAGAGCTTCTCGGTCGCCGCCCGCGAGGGGCTCGCCGCCGGCCTCGCCGTCATCACGACTGACTGTCTCGGTCCCGAGGAAGTGGTGCGCGACGGGCGCAACGGCCTGGTCGTGCCGGCGGGGGACGCCGAGGGGCTCGCCGACGCGATGCGCTCGCTCGTCAACGACCCCACGTTGCTCGGCGCGATGAGGACGGCCGCACGCTCGAGCGCGATCTCGCTGCGGGCGCCGGACGAACACGCCGCCTCGCTCCTCGAGCGCTACCGGTCCCCGATGCCCGCCACGACGCGACCGGCGGTCGGTCGCGTCTTGTATCTGACGCGAGGTGTCTCGCGCCACGGGCGCATACGCGCCGAGCACGGTGCCGAGGCGCTCGAGATGCACGGCGCCGAGGTGTCGGTCGTCGACGTCACCACCGAGGCGATCGGCGATCTCGCCGCTGCGGCGTTCGTAATCGTCCAGGATCTCGCGGCGACCACTCCGTTGCGCGACGCGATCTCGCAGGCTCGCTCGCGCGGCACGACGGTCCTGTACGACGCGAGCGAGGCGGGGTTCGACGGCGACGACGAGTCGGCGAGCGACCGGCTCGCCCTGATGGCGATGAGCGACGGCGTGCTCGCCCCCACCCGTTCCATCGCCGCTCGGGCCGAGGTGTTGGCGCGACGCCCGGCGCTCGTCGTCGCCAACGCCGTCGGGATCGAGGAGATCCGCGTCGCCGATGCCGCCCGCCGGCAACGCCGCAAGCGCCTGCTGACTCGCGGACCCACGCTCGTCGCTGTCGTGCCGCCACACGTCGCGCCGGATTGGGAGGAGGTCGAGGCGGAGCTGGCGGCGCTCCTCGATCGCCATCGCAAGTGGCGACTGCAGGTTCTCGGCGACGTCGGCCACCTCCGCGGGCTCGATCGCATCGGCAGGCGCGTCCGCCACGAGACGCTGCACGACTGGCACAGCCTGCCGGCGCGGCTGGCAGGCGCCGACGCGGTGCTGGCGCCGTTCACGGCCGTGTTGCCGACGCACGACTCGGCGACGATCACCACGTGGCTCAACGCCTCGCTCGCCGGCAGCCCCCTCGTCACCGTCGCGGGTGGCGACGTGCGCGGCACGATCCGCCACGGCACGACCGGACTCGTGGCCGAGGACATCGCGGCGTGGGGCGCGCACATCGAGTCGGTGGTGGACGAACCTGGCCTCGGACGGCGGATCGCAGGAGCCGCCCGACGCGACGTCCTACTCCATCACGGGCCGCACACGCTCGCCTTCGCCCTGCTCGATGCGCTCGTCATCGCCGCGTCGTGGACCCGCGCCTGACGCCAGCCCGGCAGCACCAGCAGGGTCGGCCCTGTCCGCTGCCCACGCTGCCGCCCCTGCGCCGGCGAGCAGCGCAACGACGAGCTGGCTGCCGCGGAACAGCGTCTCGGTGAGGTTCTCGACGAGCACGAACACGACGATGCCGAACGGCAGGAGCCCGATCACGCCTGGCCGGCGGACGGCGAGGCGGGCGGTGAGCCAGAACACCACGACAACGAACGCGACGAACGCGACGAAGCCGAGGACGCCGCCACCGAGGAGCACCTCGAGCAACGAGTTGTGCGCCGACGTCAGCCGCTTGCCCGTCGCCTGACGCACCTCGCGGTTCAGTGGACGCTCACTCCACGCGCCGAGGTAGCCGAATCCCGACAGCGGCCGCCGCATCGACCAGTCCCACACAACCGACCAGAGGTCGGTTCGATCAGTGAGGTCTCCACGGCGCCCGAGGCGCTCGAGCCACGAGGTGCGCGTGACAGAGGCGAGCGCGACCGCCGCAACGAACACGCCGCCTCCGATCGCGCACACGCGATCGGAGGACACCCCGGCGCGCACGGCCCGCCGGGCGGGAACGGCGAGCACACAGGCGATGAGTGCTACCAGCAACGCGCCAACCGGCGTGGCGGCGTCCGTGCCGGCGAGCAACCGAAGATCGGCCAGCGCGGCCAGTGCCGCGGCGAGGATCGCAACGACGGCGAGCGAATGGTTGGAGGCTGCCGGCGATCGTGCCCGCCGTCGGGCGTACGCGTCGAGGGCGAGCGCGAGCGAGAGACCGACGCCGAGCGCGGAGTACAGCGCGAGCAGGTTGCGATTGAAGAAGATGCCGGCCCAGTCACCCCGCCGGTCGAGCGTGCCGGGTCGATCCGCGTAGATCGCGACGAAGCTCCACGCGAGACCTGCATGCAGACCGCCCCATGTCGCCCAGGCGAGCGCGGCGATGTCGAGCACTGCGGCAGCGGCGAGGCCCGCCGCCAGCGTGCCCGCGATGAGCAGCGTCTCGCGCAGCGTCGTCACGCGATCGGTCGACCAGGCAGTGGAGACGACCAGCCATGCACCGACTGCGATCACAGCGACGCACAGCGATCGCGGGAGCCGCTTGCGGTCGCGTGCGGCGACGAGCACGCCGGCGACGGCAACCACGACCCCTGCCGCCACGATCCACGGATCGTCGGCGAGCGGGACGTCGAAACCCCACCAGGTCCTGACGCGGTACAGCGGGCCCGACGTCAGCAGGGTCGTGGCCATCGCCACCGCGCCGACGGCGAGCGATGAGCGGTGCGGCACGGCATGCGACTGTACCGGTGGGCCGCACCGCTGACCTTGAACCATCCAGGGTCCCGATGGCGGGGAACCATCCAGCGTTACGCTCAACCGTCGATGGCACGGGTGACTCACGTCGAGGGTCGCACCCCCGCCGAGCAGGGATCGGACGAAACACCATCCACGCCGACGCCGGTCGTCCCCGGGACAGAGTGGTTCGTGCGGCGCGTGCACGGACCGCTCGAAGCGATGTGGGAGCGCGGGTTCCGGTTCCTGTTCGTGCTCGACGCCGTCGCCCTGTTCACGCTGATGTTCGTCATCAACTTCGCCCGCTTCGGCACCGCGGCGTGGCCGGAGAAGTCGACGTCGTTCTACCTCGGCGGGTTCGCCATCGCGACGGCGATCCACCTCACGGTCAACTACTTCTTCGGACTCTACGAGCGCGAGCCGCGCCTCGGCTTCCGACCCTGGCTCCCTCGGGCGTTCGGGGCGATGGCGCTCGGCGCCGGCATCCAGGCGATCGCGTTCGTCGTCCTCAACCGCTACCTGATGCCGAGATGGAGCCTCGTCGTCTTCACGCTCGCCGGAACGATCGTGCTGGGTGTCGACCGGGGGATCTCGCGATGGTTGGCGCTACGCCGCCAAGGTCCGCCGAAGGTCGTGCTCGTCGGCTCCGTCGCCGAGGCCGATATGGCCAACGCCCACCTCGCCGACAGCGATCGCGACGCCGTGGTCGTGGGACGTGTCGAGTCCACCGACGATCTCGCCGCTGCGGTGCTCGCGACCGGAGCGACCGACGTCCTCCTGCTCGACGTGACGGCGTTCGGCACCGTGTTTCCCCAGCCCCTCAACTCGCTGGAGGACGAGGGCATCGGGTTCCTCCAGCGCGTCAGCGGTCGCGAGACGCTGCTCGGCCTGCAGAGCGTCCGGCAGGTGGCCGGAATGCCCTTCGTCCGGTTGCGCAGTCACGCCATGCCGTCCTACAAGCTGCGACTGAAGCGGCTGCTCGACCTCCCCATCGTGATCGTGCTGTCGCCGCTGTGGCTGCTGGTGATGGCGCTGCTCGCCGCGTACGTCAGAATCCGCGCTGGGTCGCCCGTGTTCTACCGGCAGCGCCGGGTCGGCTACGGCGGCGCGGCGTTCAACGTGTTCAAGTTTCGCACGATGGTCACCGACGCCGAGATCGACGGCGCCGTGCTGTCGGTGCGCCGTGACGTGCGCGTCGTGCCGGGGTTGCAGTGGATGCGCTCGACCCGCTTCGACGAGCTGCCGCAGGTGCTGAACATCGTGCGCGGCCAGATGTCACTCGTCGGCCCGCGTCCCGAGCGTCCCGAGCGCGTCGCCGAGATCGCCGATCGGGTGCCTGGCTACGTGCTGCGCCACGAGATGCCGCCCGGCTTGACCGGGCTCGCCCAGATCTACGGCCGCTACAGCACCGACCCCGAGTACAAGCTCGGCTACGACCTGCAGTACATGGTCAACTGGTCGCCCGTGCTCGACCTGCAGATCATGCTGCGCACCGTGTGGGTGGTGCTCACCCGTCGTGTCTGACCACGCGTGGCCCGACGTCGACGTCGTGATGCCGGTGCGCAACGAAGCGGGTCATCTGGAAGGGGCGCTCGCCGCGATCGACGAGCAGGAGTATCCCGGAACGCTGCGCATCGTCGTCGCCGTCGGACCGTCGAGCGACGGCACCGAGGAGATCGCCGACCGACTCGCCGCGCAACGTCCCGATCTCACCGTCGTTCCCAGCCCGACGGGCACCACACCGGCCGGTCTCAACCTCGCCATCGGTCGCGGCTCGGCACCGATCGTCGTCCGCGTCGACGGCCACAGCCGGCTCAACCCCGGCTACATCGCGAAGGCTGTCGAGACTCTGATCGCGACCGGGTCCGTCAACGTCGGCGGGGTCCAGCGTGCAGTCGGGGACGGCCCGATGCCGCGTGCCATCGCCGCAGCGATGACGAGCCGGTTCGGCACGGGCGGCTCGCGGTTCCACGTCGGTGGTCGCGCCGGCCCCGTCGACACCGTGTACCTGGGAGTCTTCGACCGGCGGGCCATCGAGGCCGCCGGGCTCTTCGACGAGGGCCTGCACCGCAACCAGGACTACGAGCTCAACGTCAGGCTTCGTGCCGCAGGCGGCGTCGTGTGGTTCGACCCCTCGCTGTCGGTCGAGTACCGGCCACGCGACTCGCTCGCCCATCTGGCTCGGCAGTACTTCCAGTACGGCCAGTTCAAGCGACGCGTACTTGCGATGCACCCGTCGTCGCTGCGGCCACGACAGGCCATCCCGCCCTTCGCTTGCGGCCTCGTGATCGCCGGGGCAGTGATGGGCGCACGCTGGCGTCCCGCGTTGCTCGTGCCCGCCGGCTACGTCGCTGTCCTCACTGCGGCCGCCCTGGCCGAGGCACGTCGCCATGAAGCAGACCCGGTGCGGCTCGCAGCGGCCCTTGCGACGATCCACTTCTCGTGGTCGGCAGGGCTCGTGCGGGGGCACGGGACGTCCCGTGCGGTCCGGAACGATCGCGCGGTCGAGCGCTAGCCTGGTGCGATTCACGGTGCGGGCCGGGCCACCCGAGGGCGCGCGGCGATCACGTGCGGTGATCACGAACTCAACGGAGATCCATGCGAACGGTCCTTCACGTCGGTGCCCACAAGACCGGAACATCCCTGATCCAGAAGTACTTCCGCGACGAGGTCGCGCCTGCGGCCACCCTTCCGATCGCGGTCGTCGGGCGAGCCGACACGAACCAGCTCATCGGCTGGGGACAGCATCTCGAGCAACGGCCCGAGCGACTGCGCGGGCGCCTCGAAGGTGAGCTGCGGACCAAGCAGTACGTGCTCGTCTCGCACGAGAACACGATCGGCCGGCCGTTCGACCCCGAGGTGTCCGGGCTCTATCCCCACGCCGACCGACTGTCGAAGGCGCTCTTGGACATCAGCGACCCATTCGATCCGCTCGTCGTCTTCTACATCCGCCCGCTCGCCGACTTCCTCGAGTCATTCTACCTCCAGACCGTCCACCAGGGCTCGACGTCGTCGTTCGAGGAGTGGTTCGCCACCATCGACCACACCGCGCTCAGTTGGACGAGCGTCGTCGAGGCGCTGGAGAAGTCGTTCGGTCCCGAGCGCGTGGTCGTCGGTGACTTCCGAGAGATCTCCGAAGGTCAGGACAGCTACCTCTCGTCGTTCTTCCGCCTCACCGGGCTGCCGACCCCCGGCAAGGTGCGCTACCGGCCCGTCCGCAACGCCAGCGTGTCGGTCGCAGGGCTCGAACTGGCGCTGCGGATGAACGCCTTCCTCGAGACGAAAAAGCAGCGACGTGCGGCGAGGACGTTCCTCCAGACGCACTTCTCGAACCGCAGCGGTGAGCGGGCCCGCCCAATGCCGCCCGACGTGCGCGACATGCTGACGCGACAGGATGCCGCGGGGTACGAGGCCCTCGCCCAGCGGTCACGATGAGCGCCAGGCTGCGCCGGCGGGCGATCCGCCAGCTCCGTCGCACAGGGCAGCTCGAGCGTGCGCTGCAGGCGCGCAACGCGTCCCGGTCCCGCCGCGAGATTGCCCTGCGACGTCGCCGGCTGCGCCACATCGATCGCCGCCTCCGCCGGGCCGCCGGGTCAGACGACCGGTGGATGCTCGCCACCACGGGGACCAACAGACACACGATGAAGGCGGTGCTGGCGCAGCGTCGCGAGCACGGTCGCATCATCGACGCGATGATCGCAAACCGCACGCTCGTGCTGGACGCGCTCGTCGCCACCGGCATCCCGTCGGTCGACGTGCCCGTCAACTCGTCGAACCGCTACCGCGTCGCCGTCCGCCGGGAGAACGAGATGGTGCTGTGGTCTCTCGTCGCCGCCGCGCCGTACTCGACCTATGTTTACTTCGACACCGATTCCGTCTCGCATTCGATGAGGGTGCAGCATCTCGCGACGGCGCCGACGGACGTGCTCCGTCGCCTCGCCGCTCGGGCATCGGTGTGGCGTGTCTTCACGTTCTACGCCGACGAGGACGGCGTCGACCTGATCGGCGATCTCCACGGTTGCGAGATCGAGTTCTGGCGACCGGCACAGTTCGGCGACGTCGTGCGATCCCGGCGCTGGAACCGCTACGCGACGACACTCCCACGCGAGGCGTTCACGTCGGCGACACGGCCCACGCTGCCGACCTTCACCGATGCCGTCGAGTTCCCCATCGATCTCGTCTACACGTGGGTCGACGGCACCGATCCCCGGTGGTTGCAGCGTCGCGCCGACACGCTCGGTCTCGTCGACCTCGCCACTCGCCACGGTGAGGCCGTCAGCGATGCCCGCTACCTGTCGCGCGACGAGCTGCTCTACTCGCTGCGTTCCGTCGAGCGGTACGCCGACTTCGTCAACCACGTCTACGTCGTCACCGACCAGCAGCATCCAGAGTGGCTGCGTGACGACCATCCACGTCTCACGGTCGTCGACCACCGCGAGATCTTCTCCGACCGTCGCTGCCTGCCGACGTTCAACTCCCACGCGATCGAGTCGCGTCTGCACCACATCCCTGGCCTCTCCGAGCACTACGTCTACTTCAACGACGACTTCTTCTTCGGCCGCCGGGTCGAGCCGACGACGTTCTTCCACGGCAACGGACTGGCGAAGTTCTTCACTTCGCGGTCGCTGATCCCGGTGGGAGAGCCGGATCATGTGTCGTTCAAGCCCGTCGACGCCGCGGCGATGAACGGCCGGCAGGTGATCGAGGCGAAGTTCGGCCGCTCGCCGACATACAAGTTCAAGCACGCCCCCTACCCGCAGCTCCGCTCCGTGATGTTCGACATCGAAGACCTCTTCCCGGGCGAGGTCGCGACGACGTCGGCGAGCCACGTGCGCAGCCCGAGCGACCTCGCGCTCGCCTCGTCGCTCCACCATCACGTCGCCTACCTCACCGGTCGGGCCGTCCCGGGCTCCATCTCGAGCTACTACGCCGACCTCGGGCAGGCGAACCTCGAGGGCCGGCTCGCGCACCTTCGACGTGTCCGGCGCTACGACACGTTCTGCCTGAACGACACCGACCTCGGCGAGATCGACGAGGTCGCGAAGGCGAGCCTGATGTCCGAGTTCTTCCGCGCCTACTTTCCCGAACCCAGCTCGTTCGAACGCTGACGGCGTCCATGTCCGGTTCCGCCGTCACCAACCGGAAGCTCGACGAATCGGGCGCGGGCTGGGCGCCCTTCCGTGGGTGGAGCGTGCTGTTCGACCCTCCCGGCGCAGCGCCCGCACCGTCGCTCCTGTCGCTCGATCCCGCAGCGGTCGAAGCCGAACCCGCATACCGAGTGCTGGCGCAGATCGCCACCGACCTGGTCGAGCTCAGCGTGGCGTCGGCTCCGGTCGAGCTCGTCGTGCTGCCGGAATCGACCTACCACGTGACGATCTGCGACGGCCTCGCCGAGGATCGCGTCGCCGCGAATGACGAGGCGTCGCGGCAACTGCTCGATGAGCTCCCCGACAGTCTCGCCGACTGGGCGACGACGCTCGACTTCGCCGCACCGCATCTGTGGCGCCTGCTCGCCGCGGCACAGGGAGCTCACGTGCTCGATGTCGACTCCGTCGAGGTGCGCGGGCACGCCGTCGTGGCGGCACTTTCCGCAGCACGGGACACGCCCGGCGAGTCGGACGATGCGCTCGCCGACGCCCGCGATGCGCTGCTCGCGCGGCTCGGCGAACACCACGGAGCCGATGTCGGGTCGCCGTGGCGACCGCACGTGACGCTCGCCTACCTTCGTCGTCGCGAGGACGGACCGCTGCTGGCACCGCGCCTCGCCCACCTGGGGCGACACGCGCGCGACGACGTCGCGCCGTTGACGTTCTCGAGCGCCTCGCTCTACGCGTTCACCGACATGGTCACGTTTTGGCGCCTACCGACGCCCGAGCCGGCCACGATCGGGGCGCCGTGAGGCTGCGCGACGGCCTCGCCGGCGCCGCAACAGCCCTGCGGCGACGCTCGCTCGCGACGTCCACGCGCGCGTTGCTCGTGGAGACGGCGGCCGCCGAGCTGAAGGCGCGCCGTTCGCGATCTGGCGCCACGAGGGCACCGCATGACGCTCCGTTCTCGCCCACCGTGCCGCCGCCTCATCCTGTCGACATCGTCTACACGTGGGTCGACGACAGCGATCCGGCGTGGAGAACCGACCTCGCAGCGGCCCGTCGGTGCGCCGGCGAGCCCGTCTCGCGATTCGACGACGCCGCCCGCTTCCGCGGCTACGACGAGTTGCGTTACTCGCTGCGGACGCTCGCCTCGCGGGCACCGTGGTTCCGCAGGGTGTACATTGTCACGGCGTCGCAGGCGCCGTCGTGGCTCGTGGAGGACGACCGGCTGCACGTCGTCGAACATCGAGAGATCCTGGCGCCGACGGCGTTGCCGACATTCAATTCCCACGCGATCGAGTCCAGCCTTCACCACATCCCGGGGCTCGCCCGCCACTTCGTCTACTTCAACGACGACATGCTCGTCGGTCGGCACGTCGACTGGACGCTGTTCTTCGACGACGAGACGATGCGCCCTGCCGTGTTCCCAGGGGACGCATTGCCGCCGGATTGCGATCGTGCGGATGCCGGCATGTATCAGGCATCGCGAACGACGAACGACATCGTCGAGCGGCTCACGGGGGTCTGCGACGGACGCATGCTCCATCACGCGCCGTATGCGTCGGACCGCGAGACGCTGCTCGAGCTGGAAGTGCTGCTGGCGCCGAATTTCTCGGCGACGGCGGGCCATCGCTTCCGCCACGTCGACGACCTCAGCGTTGCGGCGTCGCTCGCCCCGCGATACGGCCTCGCCTGCGGGACGGCGGTCGAACGGCACCCGGCCGTCGAGTACGTCAGCCTCGCCCACCCTCTGGCCGCCACGCGCATGCGTCGCATCTGGCGGACGGGACGGTTCGATCTGTACTGCCTCAACAGCACCGAACGTGACCCTGCCGACGGTCTCGACCCGAGATGGATGCGCAGGTGGTTGGAACGGCTCGCACCGGAGCCGTCGCCGTGGGAGCGCGACCGCGCCTGACGGCGCCCGGTCAGATCAGTACGCCGTCAATGCGATCACCCGCACCGAGGTCCACCGCGCGGCGACGCAACTGCTGCTCGTCGGCCCGCCACGTGTTGTCGTCGCCGCGGCACTGCACGTAGTTGAACATGTCACCCGCATACGCCCAGCGTCCCGCACGTCGCAGCGAGCGGATGAGGCCCTGGTCCTCGCCGACGGTGAGGTCGGGGAACCGCACCCCACCGAGCTGGTCGCGATCGATGACGAGCGTGCCGCCGGCGAGGTACGCGCTCGGTCGGCACTCCTCGCCGGGGAATCGCAGGATCAGCCGATCCGTCGCCGTGAGGTGGGCGACGTAGCTGCGCTTGCCCACGACCGCAGCGCCTGACACGACGCTGCTCAGCACTGCGTCGGCGAGGTAGTGCTCGCCGTACAGGTCATCGTCGTCGAACTTGGCGACGCGGCGGGCACGGCACTGGTCGAGACCGTGGTTGAGGCAGGCGCCCAGCGACCACGCGCCCGGCGCCCGGACCCACCTCGCCTGCGGCACAGCTGTCAGCGCCTCGGCGAGTCGTTCGTCGTCGAAGCCGTCGCCGTGCGCGACGATCACCAACTCGCAAGCGGCGCACGACTGACGCTCGTAGTTGCCGACGACGTCAGCGAGCCGCTGCGGCCGGTTCGTGACGCAGAGCACCGACACGTCGACGCCGTCGCGTCGGTGGTCCGGTGCCGCGCGCGACGCCGGCTCGACGATCTCGGCGACCACCATCGCCGAGTGGCGGCCGTAAGCGTCGCGGTAGCGACGATGAGCTGCGGCAGCCTCGCTCATCCACGTCACCGCAGCACCATCAGATCGCGGCAGTTCGGGCATCGTCCGTCTCGCCGCCTCGTTGGCCGCCACGATGTCAGCGGGAGCGCCGTCGATCCGCCGTTGCCGGCGACGGAACACGGCGTCGGCGGCGACGAAGGGCGCCGGGTCGAGGACGACGACGCCCGCCGATGGTGGTCCGTCGGCGCGGTAGGTGGCCGGCGGTCGCCCCGTGCCGTCTCCATCGAGCGCGAGGACGCCGGGTCCGAACACAGCACCGTCCACACGGCGTCGACCTCTCGTCACGGTCGCCGAGCTCGACAACAACGTGGCGAACCAAGGCTCGCCGAGGACACACAGGCGAGGAAGGCGACTGCGACGGCGAGCGCCCGCAGCATGGACGTCGATCGTGAAGCGGTGCAACCCACGCCGCAGGTGTCGCAGGAGGGCGCCCAGGGTGAGGGGATCCCGCCGCATCGGCGCCGATGGTAGCCGTCGTCTGTCGCAGACCGAGTTGGCGCCGAGCAGCCCTCGATGTAGCGCGCCGTCGTCGCCATCCCTACCCTGTCTCTCTTCAGCGCGATGGCGGAGCTCTACGATTTGCCCGCTTGCGACCCTGGCAGGAGGACATGACCACACGACGCGCTCTGAACGTCCTCGTCGTCACGTCCGTGCATCGCGGCGACGATGCTCGTGTCTACCAACGCCAGGTGCGCCAGCTCGTCGAGGTGGGGCACCGGGTCGTGTACGTCGCGCCGGCGATGACGAGCGACGTCGCGACGTTTCCTGGGGTCACGCACATCGTCATCCCGCGCGCAGTCGGGCGGCAACGGCTGGCGTCGTGGCGGGCAGTTCGAGACGCCGTGAAGGCGCACCGCCCGTCCTGCGACGTGATGGTGGTGCACGATCCCGAGCTCACCGTGGTGCTGCGAGGCACGGGCGACTCCCCCGCCGTGTTCGACGTGAAGGAGGACACGCCGGCGGCCATTGCCGACAAGGCATGGATCCCGCTGTGGGCCCGTCCCGCGGCGCGCCGTTTGACGACCATGCTCGAGCGTCGGGCCTCGCGCTCGTACCACCTGTTGCTCGCCGAGTACTCGTATCGGCAACGCTTCGGCGATCACCACGCCGTCGTCCCCAACTCCACGTGGGTGCCGACGCAGGAGCCGAAGACCGCCGGCAGGACCGTCGTCTACCTCGGCCGCATCTCGCGCCATCGCGGCGCGGAGACGCTGTTACGGGTCGGCCGTGCGCTCGAACCGGGTCGCTTGCTGCTCATCGGCGACGCCGACGCCGATGTCCGTGAGGACGTGGCGCACGCCGCGGCGCTCGGCCACGTCCGCTGGACCGGCTTCCTACCCAACCCGGAGGCGCTGGCGCTCGTCGAGGGCGCGCTCGTCGGGCTCTCGCTGCTGAGCCCCGAGCCCAACTACCTGCACTCGCAACCGACGAAGCTCGCCGAGTACTTCGCTCGCGGCGTGCCGGCGATCACGACACCGCTCCCGCTGGCGAAAGAGCTCATCGAGCAGACCGGTGCCGGTCTCGTGGTGCCGTACCAGGACAGCGACGCAGTCGTACGGGCGATCGCGACGCTCGACGGCGATCCCGAGCTGCGTGCCGAGATGGGACGGCTCGGCTACGAGGCCGCGCGGACCCAGTTCGACTGGTCTCGCGACGGGCGCGAGTTCGTGTCGCTGCTCGAGCGATGGTCGCGATCTCCTTCGACCTCGGTCACCTGAATCGGGATGATGTCGTCGATGAGGTCGTCGAGCTCGGCGCCACCATCGGGCGGCGCCCCGAGGAGCGTCGTCGTGCGTCCACGCCGGCGGAAGACGGCGAGTACCGCCGGCGAGGAGACAACAAGGAAATCGGCGCTGGCGGCAGCGTCGTCAACTGGGCGAACTTCGACGTTGCTCGGCGCACCGATGTCGAGCCGAGCCCCCGCCAGCACCACGAGTCGATCGGGATGGGCGAGGGCGTAGCGCACGGCCGCAACGGCGAGGTCGGCCCCGATGAAGCACACCTCCCGGATCGGCCACAGTGGGAGTTGCGCGAATGCCACGTCACGAACCGTAAACAGCGAAGGTGTCGCCGAGAAGACGTTGACATGAACCCTGCGTGATCTCACGGACCGCGGTCCGGCAGCGGGGTCGCCGCCCTTGGTGCCCACGAGTCGGGACGACCTGTGACCACTAACGTCGGCGCCGTGACGCAGGACTCGACCGTGCTCGTGACGGGTGGCGCCGGCTACATCGGTTCGCACACTGTCCGGGCGCTCGTCGAGGCAGGCCGCGAGGTCGTCGTGCTCGACTCGCTCGAATACGGCACTGCCGACGCCGTCGTGGGCGCGCCGCTCGTGATCGGCGACATCGCCGACGAGGACGCCGTCGAGCAGCTCTGCCGTGACCACGATGTCGGCGCGCTCGTGCACTTCGCCGCCTACAAGGCGGTCGGCGAATCGATGGAGCAGCCGGGGCGCTACTGGCACAACAACGTCGACAAGTCGGTCAGCCTGTTCGAGGCGGTCATCCGGGCGGGCGTGCGCGATGTCGTGTTCTCGTCTTCGTGCTCGGTCAACGGCAACCCGGCAAGCGTGCCGGTCGCCGAATCGGCCGCGATCGCCCCCGAGAGCGTCTACGCCGAGACGAAGGCGACCGTCGAGCGGGTACTGCACTGGTTCGGGGTCACGGCTGGGCTGCGGTCCGTCTCGCTGCGTTACTTCAATGCGGCCGGCGCCAGCTTCGACAACCGCATCGGGGAGGACTGGACGAGGGCGCTGAACCTCGTCCCACTCGTCATGAAGGCAATCCTCCTCGACGACCATCCGCTCACGATGTTCGGCACCGACTACGACACGCCCGACGGCACGTGCATCCGCGACTACATCCATGTGGTGGATCTCGCCGACGCCCACGTGCGAGCGCTCGCCGCGCTGTCCGCCGACGCGGTCCCGCAACGGGCGACGGCCGTCAACGTCGGCACGGGTGTCGGTACGTCCGTGCGCGATCTGATCGATCGAGCCGAGCAGGTGACAGGGCGTCCCGTGCCGTGCGATGTCGGGCCTCGGCGCGCAGGCGACCCGGCGGCGACGTACGCCGACCCGTCGCTCGCCCAGTCGCTGCTCGGCTGGGAAGCCCGCCACGGCATCGACGACATCTTGGCCACGGCGTACGCCTGGCACTCGAAGTCGGCGTGACATCGTGCTGGCCCGGTGGGGCGTCGGCGTGCGTGCGCGTCAGACGGATCGGGCGTTGCGGAGGCGGTCGAGCCAGCCGACGAGCACGGCGATCGCCCGCGGGTCATGGCGCAGCCTGTGACCGGCACCCGACAACATCCGCAGCTCGGCGCTGCCGTGTGACTGCGCCATCATCCGGGCGTCGGCATCGGGCACGCTGTCGTCCTCGGTGCCGTGCATGACGAGCATCGGCCGCGGCGCGAAGCGGCGCGCCGCCTCGACCGGGCGGAACCGGTAGAACGACCTGCTCCACTCGTCGACCGACGTGGGGAACCCTTGCGTCCGGATGGCACCGATCTCGCGTGCGTGCTCGAGGAAGCGGCGAGGGTGTGCGGCCCAGTCATCGAAGTCGGCACGTGGACTGAGCAGTGCCGCGGCGGCGACGCGAGGGTCGTCGGCGGCGACGCACATCGCGATCGAACCTCCCGTGTTCGTGCCGACGAGCACGAGCGCGGTCGGGTTCGTGCGCTCGTAGAGGACGTCGATGGCCGTGCGGAGGTCGTCGATCCACCCCTGCAGTGAGAAGTCACCCGC
>JALZNU010000114.1 GCA_030857495.1 Actinomycetota bacterium
GCATTATCGATGCGCCGATAGCGACGGACGCCCGTTGGCGCGATGCGTATCCGAGATCGCCGGGAGTCCGGCGCTACCGAACGTTCCGCCACGCGGTTCTGCACGCGACGTGCCGAACAGACGCCGGTCGTCGCTATGCGCGCAGAGATGCGACCGGAGGGACGCCCACGGCGCCGAACGCCGCATCGGCGCGAGCTGGTGTGTATGTCTCCAGACCATCGCGGAGGTCGAGCTGCGGGTTGCGTGCGAGATGCGATGGCTACTTTGCTGACAAGGTCTTGGAGGCGCGTTCGAGCGCGTCGACGGCGAACTGCACTGCCTCTTCCTCGCTCATCGACCGGCCTGGTTCCAAGTGTCGTTCGAACTTGTCGTCACCGAGCGCGCTGCGGAGCTGTACGGCGGCGTCCCGCATGGTGGCGGCGTCGACGCCGAAGGGTGGCGCGCCGGTGCGGGCCGACTGCGCGGCTGCGAGCAGCATCGTGGCGTCCTCGAGTGCGCCGGCACGTATGAGGACTGCGATCACGGTGCGGATGGTGACCCACAGGGGTGTCCAGGCGCCGGCTCGGTGCCAGCGGCGGATCGCCGATTGGCAGTGTTTGAGTGCGGCGGCGATGTCCTGCTGGCGGCTGCGCGACGCGGCGAGCGCCACCTCGGCCAGGCCGGCGACGAAGCGGCTGTCGGCGACGGCGCTCAGCGCGATCGCTTGCCAGAGGTGGGTTTCGGCCGCGTGGGGCTGTTCGCTGGCGAGGATCTCGCCCATGGCGAAATGGGCGAAGGCTCGCGCCGACGGGCTGCCGCACTGTTCGGCTGTCGTCGACGCCGAAGCGGCGAGACGCAAGGCTCGTTCGGTGTCGTTCGTGTAGCCGGCTGCGACGGCTGCGCTGCCGATGTCCCAAACGGCCTGCAGTTGGTCGCCGGCGGCGAGTGCCAGCTGGTGCGCGTCGGTGAACTCGGCTCTGGCGCGGTCGAGTTCGCCGGCGAGAAGCGCCACGTCGGCGGAGGCTTCTAGCGCGGCCCGCTCCGTGGGCGTCGGCCCAGCGCCGGCTATCGCGGATGCGGCGGCACGGGCGCTGGCCAGGTCGCCTCGCTGCCACGCTCCGGTCGAGGCAGCCAGCAGCGCTTCGGGGAGAAGCGGTGAGCCGGTGCCGGACGCCGCTGCGGCGGCGACTTCGGCCCAGCGGAACATCTCGGAGTGTCCCCGCCAAAGGGCGTAGGGGCGCAGTGCGGCGATGAGCCGGAGGGAACCGTCGACGTCGTGGCCGACGAGCCAACGGTGGGCAGCCCGGAGCTCGTCGAGGCTGTCCTCGATCGTCGTCGCCCAGGCGGCCTCGTCGGGTCCGCCGAGGCCGCGGGCGGCGCGTTCGGTTTGGGCGAGGATCCAGCGTGCGTGTCGCTCCGCGGCGCGGTCGAGACGCCGCTCGACTTCGAGGTGTTCTATTCCGTAGCGACGGACCGTGTCGAGCATTGAGTAGCGCCGCGTCGGTTCTTCGGCCCGCTCCACGAGGAGTGCGCGGTCCAGCAGTCCCAGCACGGCGAGTGCGACGTCTTCGCTGTCGAGGTCATGGTCGCTGACGACGGCGCGGGCGGCATCGAGGCCGAATGGACCACGGAACACCGCGAGCCAGTCGAACACGCGCTGCTCGACGGGCGTGAGCAACGAGTACGACCAGTCGATGACGGCCCGGAGCGAACGGTGCCGGCGCGGCGTTCCGGCGCCGCCCCGCAGCACATCCGGTCGAACGTCGAGCACCCCGAGCAGCTCCCGCAGGGAGAGACCCCGGACGCGCGCGGCGCCGAGTTCCACCGCGAGCGGCAGACCGTCGAGGCGCCGGCAGACATCGGCGATCACCTCGCGATCCTCGGCTGACGGGTGGAACGACGGGTTCGTCGCCCGCGCTCGGTCGACGAACAGCGCGACGGCGGGTGAGTCCGGACCGTCCGCATCAAGGGGTACGACCTCCCACAGATGTTCACCGTCGACGCCTAACCGCTCCCGCGAGGTCGCGAGCACGTCGACGCTCGATGTCGACCGCACGAGGCGCTGGGTGATGCTTGCGGTCGCGTCCAGCACGTGCTCGCAGTTGTCGAGGATCAGGAGCAGGCGACACCCGCCGAGCCGGTCGACGAGTTGTGCCTCGAGACGTCGGCCGCTCCGCTCCTGAACGCCGACACTGTTGGCGATGACGCGGGCGACGTCGCTTCCGGCCGTGAGCGCCGTGAGATCGCAGACGTGAACCGCGTCGCGGTATCGGTCGGCGACTGCCGCTGCGACCTCCAAGGCGAGGCGGGTCTTGCCCACGCCGCCGGCACCCCACAAGGTCACCAGGCGCGCCGTGTCCAGCAGATCAGCGACACCAAGCAGATCGGTGTCGCGTCCAATGAAGCTGCTCACCGGTTGCGGTACGCGTCGCTCAGGGATCGGGTCCCGGCCCGCGGTGGCGGTATCGGCGTCGCCGTCGATGGTGTGCCGCAGGATCCGCGCCTCGACGTCTCGCAGCGCGGGGGACGGCTCGAGGCCATGCTCGCCGAGCTCGCGACGCCATGACTGGTAGACGTCGAGTGCGTCGGTGGCGCGGCCCAGCCGGTAGAGCGCTTCCATCAGCAAGGCCCGCGCGTGTTCCCGCTCGGGCTCGTCGGCGAGCAGCGCCTCGGCGGAGGCCACCGCCTGGGCCACGAGCCCGGCGGCGAGCAGCAGCGGGAGTCGCTGCTCACGCGCTGCGCCATGGAGCTCGCCGAGCCGCCGCTGCTCGACCTGGGCGAACGGCCGGTCGACGAACTCGTCGAGCGGACGGCCGCGCCACAACGCCAGGGCGTCGTCCAGGAGGCGAAGGGCGTCGTCGCCGGAACGGTGGTCGGCGGCCGTCACGAGCTGTTCGAACCGCCAGACGTCGATGTCATCGGTATCGACGATCAGCCGGTAGTGGCGCGGTTCGGTGACCAGCCGAGCGGCCGTCGGCAGACCACGACGCAGACGCGACACCTGGGTGCGCAGCGCGCCTGCGGGATCGTCGGGGAGCTGGTCGCCCCACATCTCCTCGATGAGCCGATCGGCAGGGACGGTGCAGTCCGCTTCGAGCAGTAGGATCGTCAGCAACAGGCGTTGGAGGCGGCTACGAACGCGGACCGTCTCGGCGCCGTCGAGCATCTCGACTGGCCCGAGGATCCGAAAGCGCGGTGCCCCCGCGACGACGCCCTTTTCCATGCCGCCAGTCTCCCACTCGCCTCGACGGCCGTCCTCGTCACGTCGCCCGGGCGTGACAGGTACGAGACATGGACCTGACACGTCGTTTCCGTACCGTCCCTAGCGACGACGAGGAGGTCACGACCATGAACAAGCACACCGGCTCGATACCGGTACCTGACGACCTGCGAGCATCCTTCGGCGGCCGGCTGCTCGAGCCCGGCGACGCCGACTACGACGAGGTTCGCCGGCTGCACAACGGGATGATCGACAAGCGCCCCGGGCTGATCGCGCAGTGCCGGTCGACCGCGGACGTCATCGACGCGTTGTCCCTCGCCCGATCCGCCGGCGCCGAGATCGCCGTGCGCGGCGGTGGCCACGGGGTCGCCGGTCGTGCCGCGACCGACGGTGGGCTGATGATCGACCTCGCGCCGATGAAGGGCATCCACGTCGACCCGCGCCGGCAGACCGTTCGGGCCGAACCCGGTCTCACGTGGCACGAATTCAATCGGGCGGCGGCCGTCCACGGCCTGGCCACGACCGGTGGGGTCGTCTCCAGCACGGGCATCGCCGGCTTGACCCTCGGCGGCGGCATCGGCTGGCTCATGGGTCGTTACGGGCTCACCGTCGACAACCTGATGTCCGCCGAGGTCGTCACCGCCGCCGGCGACGTGGTCACGGCGAGCGACGACGAGCATGCCGACCTGTTCTGGGCACTGCGGGGCGGAGGCGGAAACTTCGGGGTGGTCACCTCGTTGAAGTACCGCGCCCATCCCGTCCGCGAGGTCCTGGCCGGACCCGTGCTGTATCCGTTGTCCGACGCCCGCGCTGCGTTGGCGTTCCACCGCGAGTTCACCGCGTCCACGCCCGACGACCTGACCGTCGGTGCAGCGCTGCTCCACGCCCCCGACGGCTCGGGCACCAAGGTGGCGGCATTGGTGCCGTGCCATTGCGGCGAACCGGCGACCGCCGACGACGACATCAAACCGCTGCGCGCGCACGGCACACCGATCGTCGACCTCGTCGCGCCGATGCCCTATCCGACCGTGAACACGCTGCTCGACGCCGCGTTCCCGAAGGGCGCGCTGAACTACTGGAAGTCCGGGTTCCTCCCCGAACTGTCCGACGCGGCGATCGACGTGCTCGTCGACGCGTTCGGGCGCGTCCCGTCGACCATGACGGCCATCATCCTCGACCACCTCCACGGCGCCGCCACCCGCGTCGCGCCCGACGCCACCGCATTCCCACACCGCCAGGAAGCCTTCAGCGTCCTCATCCTCGGCCAGTGGGCCGACCCCTCCGACACCGAGGCAACGATCGGCTGGGTGCGCGAGACGTTCGAGCTGCTCGAGCCCCACCTGAGCGACGCCCGCTACACCAACTTCCTGGCCGCCGACGACACCGGCGTCGTCCGGCAGGGCTACGGCCACAACTACGAGCGGCTCGCCGAGATCAAGCGCACCTACGACCCAGACAACGTCTTGCACCTCAACCACAACATCGAGCCACGCGCATAGCCGGATGCCTGACGCCCTCGTAAACGCCGGACCGGCGGCGGAAACGGCGCATCGACTCGATTCGTGAACGCTTAGCTCATCGCCAGTATCGAACACTTTGTTCGACGGTGCGCAGGTGTGGTCGGGGACCCTCAACGGGGCGGGTCCGGAGAATCCCTGACGGCTCCCCCTTCCTCGACGCCAGCGCAGTCAAACGGCCCCATCGGATACCTCCACGTCGCGTTCTCTCGTGCCAGACGCTAGATGAAGCCCGACAGCACCAGTTCCCGTACGTGAGACCACGCCTCATCGCTTGTTTCTGGGATGCTGCGACGGACGGCGCATGCTGCTATTTCGAGCGGACGACGGGATTCGAACCCGCGACCCTCACCTTGGCAAGGTGATGCTCTACCAACTGAGCCACGTCCGCGAAGGGGTCCGACGTTACCACCGAGGGGCGATCGATCAACGGGTCTCGGCGGGCGGGCGGAGGTCGACGCGCAGCACGAGCACGCCGTCCTCGATCGACGGCTGTGCGTCGCCGATCATCGCGAAGTCCTGGAAATCGCGGCGCGCCTGGGCGAGGAACTGCTCTCGCTCCTCGCCCGCGACCGGTGGCAGTGGCCGCTTCTTCACGGCGATCGCCCGCTCCTTGAACCGTGCCACCATCGCGTCGGGATCGAACTCGGCCATCAGCCGAGAGTATCCGCCCGGTTCCCGTCTGCTTCGTCCTCGACGCGAGGGATCGCGCCCGTCGCATCCTCCTCCTCCTTCTCGTCACTGTCCGGGGAGCGCTCGTCTGACTGCTCTCCTTTACCGTCGCCGTTCGGCGAGCCGGGAACGCCTCGGATCCTGGCGATGTGGCGCTCGCGGGCAACGGTGCCTTCCTTTCGGAACCGGCGTGACCCCATCACCCCGAGCGCCGACAGTGACTCGTGCTCCGGCTTGGTCACGCGCACGAGCCACA
>JALZNU010000115.1 GCA_030857495.1 Actinomycetota bacterium
CCCAACGCGTTCGCCACCGGCCGCGATCCGAAGCACGCTGCGATCGCAGTGACCACGGGCCTGCTGGAGAAGCTCAACCGGGTCGAACTCGAAGGTGTTCTCGCACACGAGCTCTCGCACATCCGCAACTACGACATCCTCGTCTCGACGCTCGCCGTCACGCTCGTCGGCGCCGTCGCCCTCCTCACCGACACTGCGATCCGCCTGATGTGGTGGAACGGTGGCCGCGTGTCGCGCCAAGGCGACCGCGGCGACGGGTTCAATCCGCTCGCACTCGTGGGTTTCGTGCTGTTGATCGTTGCGCCGATCATCGCCAAGGCGATGCAGGCCACGGTTTCGCGCCGGCGAGAGACGCTCGCCGACGTGAGCGCATGCGAGCTGACCCGGTACCCGCCGGGGCTCATCTCGGCACTGGAGAAGCTGCGCGACGACACGACCGTGACGCACTCGGCATCCACCGCGACGGCGCACCTGTGGATCGAGCAGCCGATGAGTGGCGTCGGCGATCGCGGCCGGCTCGGCTCGTTCCACAAGATGTTCAACACCCATCCACCGCTCGACGAGCGGATCGCACTGCTGAGGGAGCTCTGATGACCAGACGGACGATGGGCGCCGCGCTCGTCGCGGCGTCGATGGCGATCGCTGCCTGCGGTGGTGACGGCTCGACGTCCGAGGAGGAGCCGAGCAAGACGACCACCGCCGACACGGTCACCACTAACACGGATGGTGTCGTCGCAGCGACGACCCAGGACACGTCCACTGCGTCGACCCGTGCCGGGACGATTCCCGCCACGACGACGCAGCGGACAGAGGGCACACGCCGGCCAGGCACCACCACCCCCGACACGCGGCCGCCGATCACCGGCAACTTCCCGACCCAGGCCGTTGCAGCGGAGTCGGCGTTCCCTCGCATGCCGCTCGTCGGCAACGTGCTCGACCAGGGGAAGCTCTCACCGGATCGGCCGGCGCTCGTCGTCAAGATCGACAACGCCCCTCCGTCGACGCCCCAGAGCGGGCTCAACGAGGCCGACGTCGTGTTCGAGGAGATCGTCGAGTACGGGATCACCCGTTTCGCCGCCGTGTTCCACTCCCAGAGTGCAGAACCTGTCGGACCGATCCGTTCCGGGCGGACACAGGACGTCAACATGCTCGGTTCGTTGAACCAGCCGCTGTTCGCGTGGAGTGGTGGCAACGCCGGAGTGACGCGAGCGATCGAGGACTCCGATCTCGTAGACCTCAACGCGCTCTACACGCCCGGCTACTTCCGCACGACCGACCGCAGCGCGCCCCACAACCTCTACTCCAGCACCGATGCGCTGTGGGCACGTGCGCCGGCCGGTGCGCCGCAGCCCGGTCCGCTGTTCCGCTACCTCGACCCACGGGAGGCATTTGGTGACGGGCTCGACATGTCGACATCGTCGGGCGCCGAGATGTCCGTCGGCTCGCTGCGGGTGCGCTGGGAGTGGAGCCCGGAAACGCGTACGTATCGCCGGGTGCAGTACGGCAGCGCCCACATGACGGCGAACTCGGGCCAGGTCAGCACGCAGAACCTCGTCATCTTGAAGATGGTGTACAAGCCGAGCCCCGTCGACGCCCGCAGCCCGGAGGCCCAGACGCTCGGTGAGGGTCCCGCCGTCGTGCTCGCCGGCGGCAAGGTGATCCGTGGTCACTGGGTCCGCGAGGAGCGCACCGACATGTTCGCCCTCTACCAAGGCATCGGACAGGACGCGAAGCCGATCAA
Organism: Actinomycetota bacterium; assembly: GCA_030857495.1. GTDB lineage: Bacteria > Actinomycetota > Acidimicrobiia > Acidimicrobiales > Ilumatobacteraceae > JACDHN01. The sequence continues at coordinate 1,742 of JALZNU010000115.1, forward strand.
GCTGCCCGCCGGCCGCACGTTCGTCGAGCTGATGGACCTCAACACCGCCGACGCGGCGATGATCTGAACCGCTGCCCAGGCGCACTCGCGGGCAAAACCCGCGGGCGAAACCCGCGAGCGAAACCCAGGGCGCGTCGTGAGCGTCGGTATCGTGGAGCCATGGGTGACCATCTCTCGCAACAGCAGGGCACGCTGCGCCTGAAGCGCGGACTGGCCGAGATGCTCAAGGGCGGCGTCATCATGGACGTCGTGACGGCCGAGCACGCCAAGGTGGCCGAGGATGCAGGGGCGTGCGCCGTCATGGCCCTCGAGCGCGTGCCGGCCGACATCCGCCGTGACGGTGGTGTCGCCCGCATGAGCGATCCCGAGATGATCGAAGGCATCAAGGCCGTCGTGTCGATCCCGGTCATGGCGAAGGCGCGCATCGGGCACTTCGTCGAGGCGCAGATCCTGCAAGCACTCGGCGTCGACTTCGTCGACGAGAGCGAGGTGCTCTCACCCGCCGACGAGGCTCATCACATTGACAAGTTCGCCTTCGAGGTGCCGTTCGTGTGTGGCGCGACGAACCTCGGCGAAGCGCTCCGGCGCATCGCAGAGGGCGCGGCGATGATCCGCTCCAAGGGCGAGGCCGGAACGGGCAACATCATCGAAGCCGTGCGTCACCTCCGGGCCATCACGGGCGACATCCGGCGCCTCACCCAGGCCGACAACGCCGAGCTGTTCGACTGGGCGAAGCGGCTCCAGGCGCCGTTGCCGCTCGTGCAGGAGGTCGCCGCTGCAGGAGCGCTGCCCGTTCCCCTGTTCTGCGCAGGCGGCATCGCCACGCCGGCGGACGCCGCGCTTGCGATGCAGCTCGGAGCACAGGCCGTCTTCGTCGGTTCCGGCATCTTCAAGAGCGACGATCCCGCGCCTCGGGCGAAGGCCATCGTCGAAGCGACGACTCACTTCGGCGACGCCGACATCCTCGCCAAGGTGTCGCGCGGGCTCGGTGTGCCGATGACCGGCATCGGCATGGACGAGATGTCCCAGACGTTCGCCGATCGCGGCTGGTGAAGTTCGGCGTCCTGGCCCTACAGGGGGCGTTTGCCGCTCACTGCTCGACGCTGCGCCAGCTCGGCGTCAGTGCAAGGCTCGTGCGGACCCCGTCCGAGCTCGCCGGCGTCGACGCGCTCGTGCTGCCGGGAGGCGAGAGCACGACGATGACGAAGCTGTTGACGTCGAGCGGCTTGTTCGATCCGCTCGCCGCAGCAGTCGACGCCGGCCTCCCCGTGTTAGGTACCTGCGCCGGCCTGATCCTGCTCTCGTCGGCGGTCGAACCCGAGGGCGCCGACGTTCGCTGTCTCGGTGCGCTCGACGTGACGGCTGTGCGCAACGCATACGGTCGCCAGATCGACAGCTTCGAGCAGCCGATCACACTGCGTGACGACGACGACACGTTCGATGCGGTGTTCATCCGGGCTCCTGTCATCGCACGTGTCGGACCGTCCGTCGAGGTGCTCGCTACTCTGGACGGCCGACCGGTGCTCGTCCGGCGTGGACCGGTGATGGCGGCCACGTTCCATCCCGAGTTGACCGCCGACCCACGGATCCACGAGCGGTTCGTGCGTCTCGCCACGTCCACCGCACCCGCATCACGGAGCTGACATGTCCGGACATTCGAAATGGGCGACGATTAAGCACAAGAAGGGTGCTGTCGACAAGGCCCGCGGCAAGCTCTTCAACAAGATTGCCCGCCAGATCGAGGTCTCCGCACGAGAAGGCGGGGGCGACCCCGGCGCCAACCCCACGCTGCGCACCGCGGTGCAGAAGGCAAAGGGTGCGCAGATGACCAACGACGCCATCGACCGTGCGATCAAGCGGGGCACGGGCGAGTCGGGTGGTGCCTCGTACGAGTCGATCCTGTACGAGGGTTACGCGCCCGGCGGTGTGGGCATCCTCGTCGATGTGCTGACCGACAACCGACGGCGCACCGGTGCCGAGATCCGCAGCGTGTTCTCGCGTCTCGGTGGCTCACTGGCCGAACCGGGTGCCGTCAGCTGGCAGTTCGCCCGCCAGGGCGTCATCATGCTCGACGGTGACGCCGACGAGGAGGCGCTGATGCTGGCCGCGCTCGATGCCGGCGCCGACGACATCGCCGACGACGGCGGCATGTGGCGTGTCGCAACCGATCCGTCCGCCGTCGACGATGTGCGCACATCGCTCGAACAGGCGGGTTTCTCCGTGCTGACTGCGGATTCGCCGATGGTGTCGGCCAACCTGGTCCCGCTCGACTCGGTCGACGAGGCGCGCTCGGTGTTGCGGATCATCGATGCACTGGAGGACAACGACGACGTGCAGGACGTGTTCGCCAACTTCGACATCGCCGACGAGGTGATGGAGGGCGCGACAGCATGATTCGTCGCGACTCGCGTGAGCTGGCGCGATGAGTGTCGGCGTCGGCGACCGGGCACCCGACTTCGAGCTGCCGGGCACGAACGGCGAGCGCCTGTCGCTCTCGCAGTTCGCCGGCAAGCCGGTGGTGCTCGTGTTCTATCCGGGTGACGACACGCCGGTGTGCACCCGCCAGCTGACGAGCTACAACGACGAGTTGAACCGTTTCGACGGGCTCGGCGCGACCGTGCTCGGCATCTCTCCACAGGACATCGACAGCCACGAGCGCTTCGCCGCCAAGCACGGATTCAGCTTCCCGCTGCTGGCCGACACGGACAAAGCCGTCGCCTCGCTGTACGGCACACTCGGACCGCTCGGGTTCACGCGACGCAGCGTGTTCATCGTCGACGGCGACGGCGTCATCCGCTACGCCCATCGCGCCATCGCCGGGCTCACCTATCGCTCCGTCGACGAGTTGGTCGGTGTTCTCGAGTCGTTGCATTAGCAGCGACTCGGGGACACCGAACCGGCCGAGCGAGCGCCAGCGAGCCGGACGGCGATGGGGTGTGGGGGCGCCGCCCCCACGGTGTGCCCGGTGTTCTCGAGTCGTTGCATTAGCAGCGACTCGGACGCCGAACCGGTCGCGCGAGCGCCGTTCACAGCTTGTGTCAGCGATTTCCGCCGGCGCCGCGTGTTCTCGCCGACACGGGCGGAGGGCGCGGACGCCCAGGAGTGCGGTTCCCTCGCTCGGGCGGGTGGGGCGACTACGCTGCGAACTTGTGTTCGGACGCGAACGCCGTGTGCTCGGCATCGACCCGGGGTTGACCCGCTGCGGCTACGCCGTCGTCGACGGCACCGCGTCGGGCGCAACCGCTGTAGCGCTCGGCGTGCTGCGGACGCCGCCGGAGGCGCAACTTCCCGCACGGCTTGCCGGCCTGCTCGACGACATCGAAGGCCTGCTCGTCGAGTATGCACCCCATGTCGTGGCCGTCGAGCAGGTGTTCTTCCAGGTCAACGTGCGCACGGCGATGAGCGTGGGGCAGGCGAGCGGGCTGGCGCTGGCCACCGCCTCGCGACGAGGGTGCGAGGTCGTGCAGTACACCCCGAACCAGGTGAAGGACGCAGTTGCCGGCTGGGGCGCAGCGAGCAAGGAGCAGGTGGCGCAGATGGTGCAGCGTCGCCTCGGGCTGCGCAGCGTGCCTCGCCCGGCGGACGCCGCCGATGCCGCCGCGCTGGCGCTCTGCCACCTCGCGATGGCGCCGATGCGAGCGTCGGTGGCCCAGGCGACGGTGCCCTCGAAATGATCGGATCACTGCGTGGTGAGGTGCTCGAGCGAGATCTCGAAGGCCGGGTCCTCGTTGACGTTGCCGGCGTGGGCTACGACGTCGTCGTCTCGCCGAGATTGCTCGCCGAGCTCGAGCCCACCTCGTCGGTGTTCCTCTACATCCACCACCACATCCGCGAGGACGCGCAGACCCTCTACGGGTTCGCCACGGTGGACGACCGCGCCACGTTCCGCGTG
>JALZNU010000116.1 GCA_030857495.1 Actinomycetota bacterium
GCCTTGGCGAGGCCGCGCGAGATGGCGTAACCGACCGCAGGAAGGTCGCGTAACGCCAGCCGTCATCGCGGGTGATGCTGTCGCCACCGTCGCTGTACGCGGCAAGCAGCACGGCAACGACGCCAAGAATGATGAACCAGAACTCACTCGTACGAAAGAACGTCTTCGTCTCGGTGTAGTCCGGTTCGTCGTCCTGCCAATCGCTCTCGTAACCGGAGACACCGACAGCGCCGTGAGTACCGAGTGCCGTGTTGTCCGGATCGGTTGAGCTGCGCCCAGCGACGGGGTCGCTCATCGGTTCGACGACGTCGATTGGTTGTTGTAGCGGTTGTCGTTGTCGCGGCGCTTGAGTCCGGCGAGTCCTGCCAGGCCGGCGAGCCCGACCAGTCCGAGCAGGCCGACCTTGCTGCTGTCATCCTCGTTGGCCGACGAGTCGTCCTGGGCGGGCGCAGTCGTTGCGTCAACTGCGCTCGCTGAGCCGAGCAGTAGCACGCCTGCGATCGCTGGTGCGGAACCCGCACGTCGCTTGTCCACGACAACACCGTGCCGACATGGCGACGACAAGCGCAGAGGTCCGAACATCTCGACGCGCGCAGCGACGCCCGCCTCTCGGAGGACCCCTCTGAAAGGCGGACGCCATTACGTCATCCCAGTCTCTCACGAAACGTCGGCTCACCGGTCGTCTACGACTTTGGCCGGCTCGATCGAACGGACCGTGGTGTGCCGTGCGGCGGAAGACCGGCACACCACGGTCGTCGCGGCGCGCTCCCTGAGCGGTGTGGGAGACGCCGACGAGGTCACGTCCTCAGTTCACGCGCGCCGCTCACCGCCGAGCGACGTCGTGTTGCGGGTTGCAAGGTGGAACGCGACAGGAGCGTTCGATTCCGATAATGGAACGACGAGACACAATCTGTTCGGTCGGTGTACCCTTCCGAACGGCGAGATGCGCGGGTTCGCTGCGAAGGGGGATCGTTGCAGACACGCGAGCTCCTCTGATCAGGAGTCACCGGGGTCTAGAGCGACAGCGACGTCGCCATTGCCTGGCGACGACAGAGACCATCGTATAGAACCGGTCGCCGCTGCGCAATAGGCGTTGCGAGACGAGGTACGGCTCGTCCCGCCACCGCCCTCGAGTTACCGCCGAGGGCGCCAGCGTGAAGGCCGTCCAGCGCCACCTCGGACACGCCTCAGCGACGACGACGCTCGACGTCTACGCCCATATGTGGCCCGACGCCAAGGACGTCACGAGGCGGGCGCTCGAGGCCGGCCTGGCGGCGATCGCGTCACCCACGCGTCACGACGTAGCGGCGACGGCGACGCCGTAGCCGTCTACCTGGGCTTCCCGTCGTATCCGGGGTCGCTCGGCCAGTTGGGCTGGAAGAGGTGCCACTGGCTCGGGGCGGCACGGATGAGGTGCTCGAACTCATGGGCCAGGGTCTGCGTGAACGTGATGACGTCGGTGCGGAACTTGCCGCTGCGCTCGATCGTGATCGGCGGACGCACCCGCCCGAGGTGACCGTCGACGCGACCCGTGTAGTACACGGCGGCGGGCAGCACGGGCGCCCCGGTACGCAGCGAGATCGTCGCCGGTCCCGCCGGCAGCGTCGTCGTCTCACCGAAGAACTCCACGGGGATCCCGCTGCGGTCGATGTCGCGGTCGCTGAGCAGGCAGACCACCTCGTTGTTGCGCAGCGCAGCCAGCACCTCGCGCCCTGCCGATGGACCGAGTGGCACGACCTTCATGCCGAGCCCGGCGCGGAGTTCGGCGAACCATTCGAACAGCTCGGGCGGATCGATGCGCTCGACGACCACGGTGATGGTGTGGCCCTGGGCCGCCACCCAACGTCCGCCCCACTCCCAACCGCCGAGATGGGGCAGGGCGAGGATGACGCCGTTGCCCATCTCGAGCCCGGCGAGGACGTGGTCGTAGCCCTCGATCGTCAGCCCCCGCTCGACCGTGCGGGATGACAGCTTCGGGAGGCGGAAGCTCTCGATGAAGTACGTCGCGTAGGAGTCGAACGAAGCCTGCACGGCGCGTCGCAGCTGCGCCCCCTGCAAGGAAGGGTCGACGCGCTGGAGATGGCGCGCGACCAATGCCCGGCGCTTCGCGTTGGCGAGATTGGCGCCGGCACCGAACGGCGCCGCGAGTCCGGCAGCGACGAACCCGGGTACGAATCGGGCTGCGACAGCTCCCGTGCGGTAGCCGCCGAGCGCGAGTGCCTTCGCCATGCGAGCGCGCGCCCGGGACGCGTGCCCGGCGTCGGTCGTCCCGGCGTCCGTCACCTGGGCCGGCGCGGGATCATGGTGCGACGCCGCTCGGCGCGGGCGACGCGACGGCTCTGGCGCCGCGACCGGCGCATCTCGATACGAGCCGCCGTGACCGGTGCGATCGCAGCCTGCCGCCAGACCTTCACGAACCGTTGCACAGCCGTGATCGACGACAGCGCGAGCATCACCCACAGGACGGGAACGAGCAGCGGTTCGTACAGCAAGCCGATGCACAGCAGCACGATGCGCTCGGCGCGCTCCATCAACCCGCCCTTGGCGTCGAGGCCGAGCGACTCGGCCTTCGCCCGCTGGTACGAGATGATCGACGACACGGCCATCACGGCGAACGGCAGCATCACCATGTGCGACGACTGCTCGGACGCGAGGTACCAGCCGACGCCACCTAGCAGCACTGCGTCGGTGAGGCGATCGATCGTCGAGTCGAAGAACGCGCCGCGCTGGCTCGCCGCGTTCGACGCCTTCGCCAGCGCGCCGTCGAGCAGATCGGGCAGCGCAGCGAGGATGACGAGCGCGAGACCGAGCAGCAGCTGGCCGAACGCGATCGCGACGGCCGCCCCGACGCCGACGAGGATGCCGACCACGGTGAGGTGATCGGGCGTCAGCCCGGTGCGCTTGAGTCGATTTCCGAGCGGCTTCACCGCCCGGTCGACCGGCACACGGAACTTGCCGTCGAACATGCGCCAAGGGTAGCGGCGCGCCGGCGACGCGCCCTTTCAACTGCGCGGTGCGCAGATGCGAGGCTGGGGCGATGAGCTCATCGTCACCTGAAGATCTGGCCATCGCCTTCCGCTCGTTCGACCGGCGATTCCGCGACGCGCTCGGCGACAACGACGCCGGCGCTGCGTCCGACCTCGCCGACGCGCTCCGCGAGCATGTCGGTGCCGCTGCGGCCGCACTCGGCACCAGCGCCGACGCAGCTTCGGTCGCCGGCGAACTCGACCGGAGGCCGGCGGATCAGTGGGACGACGCCACGCTCGACGAGGTGCGGCGTCACGCGCTCGAGGCGGGCGGTGTGCTGCGCAAGGTCGACGCGCGCTTCGCCGACCCCGGCGACGACGCCGGCGGTGCGAGCTCCGACACGTGGTGACGCCGCCGAGACCGCCAGCGCCGCAGCGGATCAGCTCGCGTCGGGGTTGTCTTCCACGAGCGACTCCATGACTCGCCCGTCGACGGCATCGACGAGCACGAGACCGCGCCGCAGCGGCGGCTCCTCAGCCGAGTAGCACAGCACTCGCCACGTCGGTCGGCTGCGCAGGCCGCGCCATACCTGCTGTGCGGAGGCGTGCCCGACCGGGAAACCGACCGTCTGTTGCGCCGACACGAGCGCCTGGCGTTCGTCGACGCGCATCTTCCACCCCGACGAGATCGAGATGATGCCCGCCGCAGCGAGCGCGAGTGCCGCCCAAAGCCAGCCATCGTTGACGACGACAGCGTCATCGGCGACCACGGCGACGACGAACACCAGCGCAGCAACCGCGAGGTAGATGGCACCAGGGATCCGTCGACGGCTGTTGTCGGGGAATTTGTAGGCTCCGACGTAACCGGCGGCGTGCAGGTCGTCGGGCAGCTCGTCGCGAACGTCGTCGTCACTCATCGCAGCGCCCAGGCTACGGCGTCGCCGGCCACGCCGATCTGATGCGAGCCGCCGTGACCGGCAGTGCTTCGGGGATCGTGCGCGTGTCTGCGGTCGCCGTCATGAAGTTGGAGTCACCCGCCCAGCGCGGCACGACGTGCACGTGGAGGTGCCGGCTGACGCTGCCCCCTGCCACCTCTCCGAGATTGATCCCGACGTTCAACCCGTCGGGATCGTAGACGGCCTTCAGCACGGCGACGGCCTGCGTCGTCGCACTCCACAGCGCCTGCTGTTCGTCGGGCGTCAGCTGCTCGAGGTCGGCGACCTCCCGGTACGGCAGCACCAGCAGGTGACCGACCGAGTACGGGAAGCGATTGGCCACCACGAACACCGCGTCGCCGCGATGGACGATGTGGGTCTCCGCGTCGGGCAAGCCAGACGCGAGCAGCTTGGTGAAGATGCTCGGCCCACCGCCCTCGCCGTCCACGCCCTCACCGCTGCGCTCGCCGGCCGACTGCACGTACTCGGCACGCCAGCCGTTCCAGAGGCGGTCGAGCATCTGCTACGCCAGCGTGGGAGCGGGGACCACGGGATCGAGCTCCTCGCTGATCCGCTTCATGAACATCTCGAGCGGCACACCACGCTCCACCTCGCCACCGCGCGGGTTGACACCGACCGTGCCGGCGGCGACGTCGTCGTCGCCGACCACGAGGACGTACGGCAGCTTCTCCATCTTCGCTGCACGGATCCGCTTGCCGAGGCCCTCGGTCGCGCCGACGACGTCGACACGCACGCGGGCCGCTGCGAGCGTGGCCGCGACCTGCTCGGCATGGGCCTCGTGCGCGCCCGACACGGGCAGGACGCGTGCCTGCACCGGTGCCAGCCACGTGGGGAACGCGCCTGCATGGTGCTCGATGAGCACCCCGAAGAACCGCTCGATCGACCCGAGCAACGCCCGGTGCAACATGATCGGGCGGTGGCGCTCGTTGTCGGCGCCGACGTACTCGAGGTTGAACCGCTCGGGGTGGTTGAAGTCGACCTGGATCGTCGAGAGCTGCCACGACCGGCCGATGGCGTCGCGCACGTCGATGTCGATCTTCGGGCCGTAGAAGGCGGCGTCGCCCTCCTTGACCTCGTACGGCAGCCCGTGGCGTTCGAGCGCCCGGCGCAGCGCGTCGGTCGCCTCGTCCCACGCGGCGTCGTCGCCGATGTACTTGTCGGGATCCTTCGTCGACAGGTTGGCGGTGAACTCCTCGAAGCCGAACGTGCGCAGCACCGACAGGACGAAGTCGAGCAGCGACGCGATCTCGTCGCCGAGCTGCTCCTCGGTGCAGTAGATGTGGCTGTCGTCCTGGGTGAAGCCGCGGATGCGCATCAGCCCGTGCAGCGTGCCGGCGCGCTCGTAGCGGTACACCGTGCCGAGCTCGAACAGTCGCAGCGGCAGCTCGCGATAGCTGCGCTGACGTGCGTCGAACACGAGGCAGTGCATCGGGCAGTTCATCGGCTTGACGTAGTACGTCCCGTTGTCGAGCTCCATCGGGGGGTACATGCCGTCGGCGTACCACTCCAGGTGGCCCGACGTCTCGAACAGCTTGCCGTCCGTCAGGTGCGGCGTGTACACGAACTCGTAGCCGCCGTGACCGTGCCGGTCACGCATGTGGTCTTCCATCAGCTTGCGGATGAGCGCGCCCTTCGGATGCCATACGGCAAGGCCGCCGCCGAGCTGTCGAGGGAAGCTGACGAGGTCGAGCTCGTTGGCG
>JALZNU010000117.1 GCA_030857495.1 Actinomycetota bacterium
GATCGGCATCGGCGCCGGACCCGACTGCGACGGCCAGGTGCTGGTGCTCCACGACGTGCTCGGACTCGCCGAGCTGCCGTTGAAGTTCGTCAAGCACTACGCCGACATGGCCACCGGCACGGTCGAGGCCACCCGCCAGTTCATCGACGAGATCAAGACCGGCACCTGGCCCGACGACGCGCATAGCTATCACTAGCGGGCTCGTCGCGTTCCTGCGGGCTCGTCGTCCGCTTCGCTTTCTCCTCGCGCCGCGTGTGGCTCGTCGCTGGCGCTTCCCTCGCCACCGTGATTGCATCTCATGGTTGTGACTCAAGTGCTGACGTCCCCCGGCGACGTCCGGGCGTGGTCGGATGGCGTGCGGTGTGACGGCGAGCGGGTTGCGCTCGTGCCGACGATGGGCGCGTTGCATTTCGGGCACGACTCGCTCGTGTCGCTCGCCCACGAGCACGCCGACCGCGTCCTCGTGTCGATCTTCGTCAACCCGTTGCAGTTCGACCGCGACGCGGACTTCGACGCCTACCTGCGCCCGATCGACGACGACGTCGCCCGCTGCGAACGGCTCGGCGTGGACGCCGTCTACGCCCCGACGGCGTCAGCGATGTACCCGGCGGGTTTCGAGACGACCGTGACGCCCGGTGCGCTTGCCGATTCGATGGAGGGCACAGCGCGGCCGGGGCACTTCGCCGGCGTGACCACGGTCGTGACGAAGCTGTTCGCCGCCGTGCGGCCAGACGTCGCCGTGTTCGGCGAGAAGGACTTCCAGCAGCTCGCCGTCATCCGGCGGATGACGGCCGACCTCGATCTCGGCGTCGAGATCGTCGCCGCCCCGACCGTGCGCGAACGCGACGGGCTGGCGCTGTCGAGCCGCAACCAGCGTCTGAGCGACGAGCAGCGGGCCGCCGCGGTGAGCGTGCCTCGCGCCCTCGACGCCGCAGTGGTGGCTGCGCGTGCCGGTGAGCGCTCGTCCGGACCGATCACCGCTGCCGCCGTGGCCGTGCTGGAACGCACACCGCTCGCGCGAACCGAGTACGTGACGGTCTTCGACCCCGAGACGTGTCAGCCGCTCGACGCCGTCGCGCCCGGTGCTCGGATCGCCACTGCCGTGTGGTTCGGCGACGTCCGGCTGATCGACAACCGGGCGCTCTGACCGAACCCGCTGTCATCGCAGCGAGGTCAACGCGCGAGGTGCTCGTCGCGGATCGTCGCGCGGTAGCGCACGGTGTGCACGGAGTCGCCCGACAGCACGGCGCCGCGGGCGAGGAGCCTGCCGAACTGCCAGTTGGACAGACCGAGCTCGGGCGTGCCCAGCGCGTACTGGCCATCGACCCACCTCGTGAACCCGTCGCCGACGAACGGGGCATCGACGGTGTCGTAGAACCGTTGCTGCTCTGCGACGTCGTCGCTGATCAACGACGCCACGAAGCGCGGGCCGAGGGCATTGCACAGCTCGACGGCCTCTGCCACGTCGTCCACGGCGACGAGACTCACCTCGGGCGCGGCGTCCCACTCCCACTCCGTGCCGAGCGCCGTGCGCTCGACGGGCGCGGCGACGCGGTTGTCCGGCAGCAGCGCGGCGGCCCGCTCCTCCACGTGCAGCACCGGCTCGGCGCCGCTGCGCTCGCCGGCCTCGTCGAGGGCGGCGAGGAACGCGGCAACGAGGTCGTCACGGTGCGCCGGGATCGCACAGACGTTGAGCGTGTTGCACACCTTGCGGTCGAGTGAGTTGACGACAGCCGCCCGGAACCGGTCGGGGTCGGCAGAGTCCCCTGCCACCATCCACGCCCCGCCGGTGCCGTGAAGGCTCACGGCCACCCCGGACTGACGACCGACGGCACCGAGCTGCGCCGCTGCGGCGCCCGAACCGCGTGCGACGGCGAGCGCCAGCCGCCCGTCGGCGAACAGCGCCCAGCCCGACGCCCGCGTCGGATCGTCGAGGAGGGTGACCGTGCCGCTCGGCAGTCCGACGCTCTCGAGCGCCGGTGCGACGGCATCGCGGACGATCGCGCGTGCCGTGCCGAGCGCATCCGATCCGATGCGCAGCACCGCCGTGTTGCCGCTGCGCACGACACCGGCGGCGTCGGCGAAGACGTTCGGCCGGCCCTCGAACACGAACCCGACGACGCCGAGCGGCGCCCGGCGTGCCGTGAGCGACCAGCCGTCGTGGTCGTAGCGCCGCACCTCGCCGGATCGATCGCCGTCAGCCGCCGCCCACATGCGCAAACCCTCCACCATCTCCGCCCGCATCGCCGGCGTGAGCACGAGCCGCGCCGTGTGACGTCCGGCGGTGCGAGCGCGATCGACGTCGGCGGCGTTCGCCTCCCGCACGCCCTCCATCAGCGCGTCGTCGGCGAGACGGTCGGCGAAGGCGCCGAAGAAGCCCGTGATCTGGTCGTCGCCGCAGCGCCGCAGCTCGTCGAAGGCAGCCGAGGCGGCGTCGACGGCCGCAACGGCGCCGTCCCACGTAGCGCCGGGGATGTGCAGCAGGTCGCCGGTCGCATCGACGACGACGAGACGGTCGCCCGCAACGAACGATGCGGCCAGCTCCTCCGGCACGGTCGTCGTGCGGTTGCCGCCGAACACGATCACCTGACCGGGCTCGAGGTGGGTCAGGTCGCCGACCGTGGACACGACGCCAAGGCTACGGGCGGTCGCACCGGCCGCCGATACGCTCCCGCCGTGACCACGCTGTACGACTTCTCCGCCACGATCGACGGTCAGGAGCGGCACTACGGGGTGACGTTCCCGATGTTGGCCAAAGTCGACGTCAACGACGTGCTCCGCTCATGAAGGACAGCGAGCGCGTCTACTTCCGCCAGCTCCTGTCCGGTCGTGACTTCGCCGTCGGTGACCCCGTCGCGACACAGATGGTCAACTTCGCGTACGCGATCGGAGACCGCAGGTCGCGCCAGTGCGTCCTCGTCGACCCGGCGTATGCGGTCGACGACCTCGTCGACATCGTCGAGGCGGACGGGATGGACGTCGTCGGGGTGCTGGCGACTCACTATCACCCCGATCACGTCGGCGGCTCGATGATGGGCCACGACATCGACGGCGTGGCCCGGTTGCTCGAGCGTGTGCAGTGCCCGATCCACGTGCAGGCCGACGAGGCCCCGTGGGTGCAGCGCACTGCCGGTGTCGGCGAGGCCGACCTCGTCGCCCACGGACCGGGCGATGTCGTCACGGTCGGCGGGGTCGACATCACCCTCGTCCACACGCCTGGCCACACTCCCGGCAGTCAGTGCTTCCTCGTCGACGGCCGGCTCGTCGCCGGTGACACGCTGTTCCTCGAAGGCTGCGGGCGCACCGACCTCCCGGGCGCCGACGCGTCGGCGATGTTCGACAGCCTGCGCACGCTCGCCGAGCTACCGGCGACGACGGTGCTGTTCCCCGGCCACCGCTACTCGCTCGCCTCGTCGGCGACGATGGACGTCGTCACGAGCGAGAACTACGTGTTCAAACCTGACACGAAGGCGCAGTGGCTGTCCATGTTCGCCGGTCAGTGAGCACTGCACATCGTCATGGGGCACGTCGTGCGGCGCGCTCACCACGTGTCCACATTGGGTCGGCGGGCACCGTCGCGTGGCACCGCCGGTGCCGATTCGAGCAGCGTCGCCAGCCAGCGGCGGGTGTCAGCGGGATCGATGACGTCGTCGATCTCGAAGTACGAGGCGATGTTGATCGCCTTGCCGTTCTCGTACAGCTGGTCGACGAGGCGCTGGAACTCGCGTTCGCGCTCGGCCCCGTCGCTGATCGCCGCCAGCTCGCGCCGCAGGCCGAGCCGGACGGCTCCTTCGAGACCCATCGGCCCGAACTCCCCCGTCGGCCACGCGAGGCACGCCAGCGGGGCCTTCGTCGAGCCGCCCATCATCGCTTGTGCTCCGAGTCCGTAGGCCTTGCGCAGCACGATCGAGATGAACGGCACCGTGACGTTGGCGCCGACGACGAACAGCCGGCTGCAGTGGCGCACCATCGCCGTCTTCTCTGCCTCGGGTCCGACCATCATCCCCGGCGTGTCGCACAGGCTGATGATCGGGATGCCGTGCGCGTCGCACAGCTGCATGAACCGTGCCGCCTTGTCGGAGCCGTCGGCGTCGATGGCGCCGCCGAGGTGCAGCGGGTTGTTGGCGACGACCCCGACGGGTCGTCCCTCGATCCGGGCCAGTGACGTGATCATGCCGAGCCCGAAGTCGCGACGCAGCTCGAGCACGGATCCGACGTCGAACAGGGTCTCGATGACATCGTGCACCCGGTAGGACTTGAGCCGCTGCTCGGGCACGAGCGTGCGCAATGCCGACGGCTCGTACTGCGCCCAGTCGGTGACGGCGCCCTGGAAGTAGGACAGGTAGCGGCGTGCGAGTGCGACGGCCGCTGCATCGTCGGCGGCAACGAGATCGACGACGCCATTCGCACGCTGCACGTCGAGGGGGCCCACCTCGCCCGGCTCGACGACGCCCAGTCCCCCGCCCTCGATCATCGCCGGGCCACCCATCCCGATGTTCGACCCCTCGCAGGCGATGACGACGTCGCAGCAGCCGAGGATGGCTGCATTGCCGGCGAAGCAGTAGCCGCCGGTGACGCCGACGAGGGGAACCGTGCCCGAGAGCCGCGCGAACCAGTTGAAGGCGAGGCAGTCGAGGCCGCTGACGCCAAGCTGGTCGGTGTCACCTGGGCGGCCGCCACCACCTTCGGCGAAGAACACGACCGGCAACGCCAGACGCTCGGCGAGGTCGAACAGCCGGTCCTTCTTGAGGTGGTTCATCGTGCCCTGCGTGCCGGCGAGCACGGTGTAGTCGTAGGACATGACGATGCAGCGGGCGTCGCGGCCGGCGAACAAGTCACCGTTCACGGTGGCGACGCCGGCGACGAGGCCGTCGGCCGGGGTCATCGCGACGAGCTCTTCGAGCGACTTGCGGCGGCGCTGGGCGGCAATCGCCAGCGGTCCGTACTCCACGAGCGAACCGTCGTCGACGAGGTCGGCGACGTTCTCGCGTGCGGTCCGCCGCCCGGCCCGATGCCGCCGCTCCACGGCGTCGGGGCGGCTCGCGTCCAGCGTCGCTGCGTGACGCTCGACGACGGCGGACTCGTCACGACGCTGCGGCGTAGATACATCGTCGCCCCCGGTGACGTCGCCGGCGGCCGTCACGCCAGGTGCCTCGGATCGCTCGCTCGCGCGAGCGGCTTCGAACAGGTCGGCCCCGGCCGCAACGGCGTCACCGGCGGCGACGAACACCGTCTCGATGTGCACGGGTCCCGGCGCAAGGACGTCGTGGTGCATCTTCATCGATTCGATGACGGCAAGCACCTGCCCGGATCGCAGAGTGTCGCCGACTCCGACATCGACCGAGACCACCGTGCCCTGCAGGTCGCTCGTGATGCGCACGGTCAGACCCCCACTTCGACGCGCATCGCCTCGACAGTGGCGGAGAGTCCGTCGATGACGCTGATCTCTGGTCGCCACCCCAACGCGGACGTCACGAGCGAGATGTCCGGACGGCGCCGGCGCGGATCGTCGCTCGGCAGCGGGTGGAACACCACGTTCGACGTCGACCCCGTGAGGTCGAGCACCACCCGTGCGAGCTCGATCATCGTCAGCTCCGTCGGGTTGCCG
>JALZNU010000012.1 GCA_030857495.1 Actinomycetota bacterium
CTTCACGATGGCGTCGATGCCAGGCCGCTTCACCGAGCTCGGCGATCTCCACGCCGGCATCGACGAGGCCGTGTGGTCGCTCGACGAGCTGCTCGGGTGGGCCGACCGCGACGATCGCGAGGGCCACGCCGACCCGCCCGAGCCCAACGTGTGATCGGGGCGTTGATCACGCTGCGATTCTGCGCTTGTGTCAGCGAGAACACGCGACGCCCCCGGAAAGCGCTGACATGGACGCGTCCTTCCGGAACGGGACCGGCTTGCGAGGTGCGTCGGTCTCGCCCTTGTCAGCGAAAACACGCGGCGTCGGCGGACAACGCTGACGCAAGTGTCGGCTGCGGAGCGGGAGGGGCTGACGGCCGACGCCGATGGGTCAGTCGATGGCGTCGTGGATGCGGACGCCGCCTTCGATCGCTTCGATGCGGGAGGAGGGTGGCAGCGTGAGTGACGGGGGAGCGATGGGTTCGTCGTGATCGTCGACGCCGTCGACGGTGACGACGAGGTCGCTGCCGTCGCCGCGCACGTGGATGGTGGTGATGTCGCTGCGGCGGATCGTGGCGTTGAGCAGCTCTTGGGTGGCGCGGAGTGCCACGAGTGATCCCTGAGGGTTGACGGTGTCCGGGATGTCGGCGTCGAGCTCGACGACGGCACCGACCTCTTCGCGTGCGGCGTCGACCTCGATGTTGAGTGCCTCGAGCAGGACGTCATCGGCACCGTCGAGCACGGAGGGCTCGTCGGTGGAGACGGCGACGCTGTTGCGCCACGTGCGGGCGCTCCGTGTCAGCTCGAGCGCCCAGAGGACCTCGCCGGTCTCGTCCCGGCCGCTCGACGTGTTGGGCGCCGCCGCGGTCGCCTCGTCACCGCCGTTCAGGTGAGCCGGCTCGTCACCGTCGGCGGTGGTTGCTTCGCTCGTTTCGGCGGGGACCGCAGCGAGGCGCTGCTCGGCCTGGGCGAGTCGCTGTTCGGCGAGTGCCGCTCGTTCGGCTGCGTTCGTCATCTGCTCGTCGGCGGCCCTGACCCGACGGTCAGCCTCCTCGGCTCGCCGCTCGGCCTCGGCGGCCCGGCGACGTTCCTCCTCGGCCAGCGTCTGGGCGTTCGTAGCGCGCTCGCTCGCTGCGTGATGGTCGGCTGCGGCGGTCTCGGCCTCGCCGCGAGCGCGGTCACGCTCCTCGGCGACCGTGGCGGCCCTGTCTTCGATGGCCTTGACCTCGTCTTCGGCGCTGGCACGGGCCGTTCGCTCCTCGTCGAGCTGACCGCTGAGGGCGGCGATCTCGACCGTGTGTTCGCTGATCCGCCGCTCGGCGTCGACCGTCAGCGCACGCTGGCGGTCGAGCTGCTGGCGGGTGCGGAACCAGGCGACGATGGCGGCAACGGCGATGACAGCGAAGACGACGGCGAGCCAGCCCATCCACGGCACCCTAGTTCTCGACGCAGATCCGGGGGCTCGGCCAGGGGTTGCCGAGCGCAGCGCTCGGGCCTATCGTGTATGCAACGGCGCGGGGTGGAGCAGTCCGGTAGCTCGTCGGGCTCATAACCCGAAGGTCGCAGGTTCAAATCCTGCCCCCGCCACCACTGTGAAATATCAGGTAGGGCCGGTTTCCGCCAGGAGGCCGGCCCTTTTCGTTGGCTGGAGGGCGAGGTAGCGGCGCCACCGACGGTTCGACCGGAACCGAGGTCTCCGTCTTCACGGCTGCCGGAGGGACGGTGGCATCCGTCGGCGTGGAGCTGTCCCCGGCCCCGGCTCCGCCGGCACAGGCTCCGACGCAACGAGGACCGGGAGGCGCCAGGGAGTGAACGTGCGTAGCGTCGCATATCACGATCCTCTTGCGGTCCCGGGCACCCGGACACCGCGACGACTGGCAGCACGTACGAGGGGCCGACCGAGCGCCGACGCGGTGGCATCCCGGCGTTCCCAGACGATCGCCTCGCGCAGTATCGGCGGCTGGTATCGGACACCATGGCGCGCGTCCTCGAGTTCACCTTCCACGGGGCATCGAAGACGCCCTTCGGAACCTCGCATGACGCACAATCACGAAGGCGCACCGTTCCGGCTCCGCGACCACTGCGGGCGACTGCTCCTGCTCGTCCTGCACCGCCATCTTGCTTGACTACCGTGCCAGGAGCATGTGCTCGCCGTGCGCGATCACCTCGACCAGTTCGGTGACGCCCTCCCGGTCGTGGTCACCTTCACCGACGACCCGACGCGGCTCGCCGCCTACCGCACCCACCTCGACATCGGCTTCCCCGTCGTCGCCGATGTCGACCGGGTCCTGTACCGCCTGCTCGATGCCGGTCGCGGTGCGCTGGGGCAGGTCGCCGGGCACACTGATGATGTACGCGCGCCTCCTGCGCCGGGGGCGGCGGCTCCACCGACCCAGCGAGGACACCCGACAGCTCGGCGCCGACGCCATCATCGACCGCAGCGGCCGCCTCCACCGGCTGTGGCTCCCAGCTCGCCCAGACGCCCGACCGCACGTGGACGAGATCATCGCCACCATGCAAGGAGTGGACCCACATTGAGCAGCACACCCGACGATGGAGAGGTCGACCCCGAGACGCTCGCCGAGTTCAAGAACTCGTTCTTCTATGGTGCCCGCAGCAATCTGAACGTGAAGTTCCTCGCCGATCTGGCGCCCGTCGAGGCCGGTGACTTCATCGCCGAGATGCTCGCCCGAATCGCCGAGATCCTCGACGACGGCGACCCGGCGCCGCTGGTCGAGCGGTTCGTCGCCTGGCAACGACGCGCCTACGGGGCGCACCTCGACCAGAAGGCGCGCTTCGTCTACGACGACGGGCCGTTCACCGCTGTGACCAAGCCCCTCGACGAGTGTCGCGTGGCGCTGGTGACATCGAGCGGACACTTCGTCGACGGCGACGACCCGCGACCGCTCGGCGTCGTCGACATGTCCCAGGACGAGGCCGAGGAGCGCATCAGCGAGTTCCTCCGGGTCGAGCCGACGCTCTCGGTCATCCCGACCGACACCGCGCCGGATCGGCTGCGCGTCCGCCACGGCGGCTACCCGGTGGGTGCCGTCCGAAAGGATCATCGGGTCGCCCTCCCGATCGAGCACCTCGCCGAACTGGCCCGACGCGGTGTCATCGGCGAACTGGCACCACGCGCCTACTCCTTCGTCGGTGCGGCCTCACAACTCCGCCTCCGGGACCGGAGCGCACCCGAGTGGGCTGAGGTGCTGCAGTCCGAGGAGGTCGACCTCGCCCTGCTCGTGCCGGTTTGACCGGTCTGCCACGTGTCAGTTGGGCACGTCCAACGAGCCATCGAGGCGGCCGGGATCGCCACGGTCGGGATCTACATCGGCGCGTTCGCTCACGTCCCTCTTCAGATGCACATCTCACGGGCCCTGGTCACACCGAACCCCCTGGGTCGTCCGCTCGGCGCACCTGGCGACACGGAACGACAGCTCGACGTCGTCTCGACGGCAATGGCCATGTTCGATGTGACAGAACCGACGATCCGCCACTATTCGTTGGCCTACCGGCCGTCGACGGCCGGGTCGTGAGCCGAGCTGGCGCGCCCGACGCTGGCGCCGAGACCGGCGAACGGATGGCGCGGGTCGCGGGCCGCCGTGCGCATGGCCGTCGGAGGCCGATTGGTTGGGTGGACGCGGCCGTGGTCAGCGAGGCAGGGCCAGCAGCTCGCCGACGACGGTGACGAGATCGGCACCCGAGACGTCGGGTGGCGTGAAGACGGTGGGGTAGCTGTCCTCGAGGCGCGAGCACCAGCCGGTGACGAGGCCGGCGGCGTGAGCGCCGTGGACGTCCCAGGAATGGACAGCGACGAGTGCGAGGTCGCTCGGTGGGTGGCCGACGATGTCGGCGGCGAGCCGGTAGGGCGCGACCGCAGGCTTCCACGCTCGGGCTTCGTCGACGCTGATGACGTGTTCCACGAGCTCGGCGAGGCCTGAGCGGTCGAGGAGCTTCGCCGTGTTCTCGGCGCCACCGTTGGTGAGCGTCACGATGCGCACGCCCTCAGCCGACAGGGCGCGCAGGGCGGGGTGGACGTCGCGATGGGGCGGGAGCCGGCCGAACGCGTCGAGCAGCTCGGCAGCATCGTCATCGCCTGCATCGGGGGCGAGGGCAGCCAGCGCGGCACGAGCCACGTCCGTGAAGGGCCGGAAATCGCCGGCCGCCGTCAGCGCCATGCCGTCGCGAAGCAGGCGGGCGAAGAAGAGGTCGAGCGCGACCCCCAGCGGCTGCAGGACCTCGGCGACGGGCGCCAACGAGAACAGCGTCTCGACCACGTCGAAGGCGACGACCGCAGGGCGGCGAGCAGCAGTCATCGCTCGGCCGCCGTCGCCAGGACTTGGTCGATCGTGTCGGCCACCGGTTCGGGGTGGTCGTCAGGGACGAAATGGCGGGCGTTCTCGAGCGAGGTGAGCGGAGCTCGCGGGTCTCGGGCGAGGCGCTTGCCGTACTCCAGCTTCTGGAACCGGTCGGCGGCGCCCCACTCGATCCGGGCTGGCAGATCGAGCGTCGGGAGGCGATCGGCGCCGGCGTTGCTGAGCAGCGGGATGACGCGCCGCCAGAGGTGCGGTCCGGTTGGGATCCCGTGGAGGAGCACGACGGCCTTTGAGCTGTCGCCATGTTCATGCCAAGCGAGTCGCTCCCCACCGGCGTTGATCGTCTGCCTCGTCATGGTGACGCGCTACCCAGCGGGCGCCGGTCGCGATCCTGCGCCCGGGCTCGCGGAGGTGTCATCACACCACCGTATGGCAGCGCGGAGACGTTCCCTGCGACGATCGTGTCGCACCCGCTGCGTGCAATGCCTCGTAGCAGCACCGTGCACCACGCGATGCTGCCCATCGACCGGCCGACCGACGTCCGAGGCCTCTACGTCGGCATGAGCCGGGGAACAACGACCGACCTGTTGTGTTCGCCGTCGGAGTTGACTCACTCGGGCACACCGACGTGAACCTCGAGATCGCTGCCGGCGCGATCAACTCGGCGCGCCTCGAGCGCGCGCTTCGCAACGCCGAGTTCGACCGTCCCCGCCGCTGCGCGATGTATCCGTCCATGTCGTTCCGCTTCCTCGGATCCTGAGCGTCGAGATCCGGTGGAACGACCGGTAGAACACGACAGAGCCTCACGCCAGCAGCGCGGCTCCGTCCGTGACGTGGGCATCGGCCGGCCGCGATGTAGTTGTCTCACCCGGTGGAACGCGGGACCACGTCCGTTAGCAGCCGCGCCCGCGAGGGCCGGCAGGGCTGATGAGGTCCGCTCAGCCGCCTGTCGGCGCGACGCGGACGAGCAGCTCGGCATCTGCGGGGAACTCTGTGATGTGCTCGAGCGCCAATCCCGCCGCGCGTGAACAATCACCCGCGACGACAAGAGTGGCGATCTCTACAACCTGACGCTCACGTCGCGCTGTCGTACGGGACTGCTGCTGAGCCCGGGAGATGTGGCCTTGTGCGTTGGCGGTGTCGCCGCTGTCGGCAGCCATCACGGCAAGCAGGGCGTGCTCGACTGCGCTCATCGCGACGTCCACCGACGTGATGTCGCCGCAAGGCCTGAGTGACTGGCGTAGTAGGTCATGCCGGCACGATGCCGTCCGGGGCTGACGCCAGGCTGACGTCGCACTGAACACGGCCAATGCTCGGGATACCGTCGATCCATGCGCATCGGGCTGCTCGGTGAACTCGAAGTGCTAGATGACGAGGAAAACCAACTCAGCATCGCGGGAGCGAAGCTGCGAGCGCTCCTCGCCATCCTGGCACTGCACGTCGGCCGCGTGGTCCCTGCTGATCACCTCATCGACGCACTGTGGGGTGACGACCCGCCGGCGGCGGTGCGGAACAGCCTGCAGGGGCTGGTGTCCAAGCTTCGACGCTCGTTGGGCTCGTCCGACCTCGTCGTCATGCGTGCCGACGGATACGCCCTGGAGCTGCCGTCGGAAGCAATCGACGTGGGGGGGTTCGAACGACTTGCAGCTGAGGGGCGGGCGAAGGCTGCAGCCGGAGAGCTCGACCGGGCGGTCGACCTGCTGGCTGAGGCCGACGCCTTGTGGCGCGGCGACCCCTTGGCCGACTTCGCCTACGAGGAATTCGCGTCAGTGGCAATCACCCGGTTGTCCGAGTCTCGCCTCGCTCTGGTCGAGGAACGGCTCGACTTCGAGCTCCAGCTGGGCCGTCACCAACGAGCCATCATCCAGCTCGAAGAACTCGTCGCCACCCATCCGCTGCGCGAGGGGTTTCGCGGGCTGCTGATGCTCGCGCTCTACCGCGCCGGCCGGCAGGCCGACGCCCTTCGGATCTTCCGGGAAGGACGTCGGCTGCTGGGTGAGGAGCTCGGCCTCGAACCGGGACCGGAGCTGCGCCGATTGGAGTCAGCGATCCTCACGCACGACCCCTCGTTGTCTCCGCCAGCCGCGTCGACACCCACCATGGCCAACGGTGCGGGCTCCCACCCTGGCATCCCGCAGCCGCTGACACCGCTGGTCGGCCGCGGCGCGGAGCTGCGGGATCTCAAGGGGTTGATGGCCGAGCATCGCTTCATCACCCTGGTCGGCCCGGGAGGGGTCGGAAAGACCCGTCTCGCCTTGGAAGTCGGGCGGACTGCAGCCGAGGGTCTGAGCTTCGGGGGGTGTCTGGTCGAGCTGGCGCCCGTCGGCGATCCCGCCGGCGTTCCTGCGGCGATCGCCGCCGCCCTCGACCTGCCGGACCCGAACCAGCTCGCCGAGATGATCGGCGAACGGGACCTGTTGCTCGTGCTTGACAACTGCGAGCACGTGATCGCCGCTGCCGCCGAGGTGGCCGACGACCTGTTGCGCCGCTGCCCGGGCCTGCGGCTCCTCGCCACCAGCCGTGAGGGCCTGCGCGTCGGCGGCGAGACCATCTGGCCCGTGCCGCCACTCGTGCCGGACGACGCTGTCCGCCTCTTCCTGGCGCGCGCCCAGGCCTCTGGCGCGACGATCGATCTCGCTCACAACCACGACGAGGTCATAACCGACATCTGCACGAGGCTCGATGGGCTGCCGCTCGCCATCGAGCTCGCAGCTGCCCGCACCCGAGCACTCCCGATCACGCAGATCTCTGCTCGGCTCAACGACCGGTTCGGCCTCCTGACGGGCGGGTCTCGAACGGCGCTTCCCCGCCAGCAGACGCTGCGCGCCGTCGTCGACTGGAGCTACGAGCTCCTCTTCGAGGACGAACAGCGCATCTTCGAACGACTGGCCGTGTTTCCTGGCGGTTGTGACCTCGCGGGTGCAGAGGCCGTGGGCGCGGACGAGGCCATCGCGGCGGCCGACATCGCCGACCATCTCCGCGCCCTGGTCGACAAGTCCCTGGTGGTCGCCGTCCCCGTGGGCGGTGGGCTGCGGTTCACCCAGCTGCAGACCCTCACCCAGTACGGCCTCGAGCGGCTCACCGAACGGGGAGACGCCGAGCGCATCCGCGACGCCATGGCCAAACACTTCGCGCAGCTGTGCGCACGAAGCGCCGCCGCCTTCACCGGCGACGAGCAGCGAGCGTGGCTGACGGCGATGGACCAGGAGCACGACAACCTCAGGGCAGCGCTCGACTGGGCCGTCGCCAACGACGATGCCGAGACGGCTCTGATGATCGCCGGGGGCGCCGCATGGCCGCATTGGTTGACCGGCATGGTGGTGGAAGGCCGGCGCTGGCTCGACGACGCCTTCGCCTGCGCAGGCGAGGCAGACGAGCGCACGAGGGCGCTGGCGTTGACGGGCCGCGGCCTCCTCGACTTCCTCGCCGGCGCCGTCGAGCAGTGCGACGATGACCTGGCAACCGCGCTCGAGATCTTCGAGCGGCACCACGACGCCGAGTCGATGGCGTTGGCCCACTCGTTCTACGCCGAGCAGGCCGCCGTGCGTGGCGACATCGACGAGGCCCGCCGCCGCCGTTTGGTCCATCTCGACTTCTACGGGGACGCTCCCGATGACCCCTTCGCCGTGGCGGCTCGCTCGTACTCGCTGGCGAAGCTGGCGCTCCTGGAGGGCGACCTCGACGAGGCTGAGCGCCACTATCGGGCAGCCACCGAGGGCTTCGGGCGCCTCGATCGGCCGGTCATGAACTCGATCTGTCTCGGCATGGTCGCCGACTTCGACGAGCGTGCAGGTGACTACCCCGCCGCGATCAAGACGCTCGAGGCCGCCATCGAGACCAACGAGACGCTGCTCGGGGGCTTCACCGGGTCGCTCCAGGCCCGTCTCGGCTGGGTGCTGCTCCACGACGGCCAGCTGGCGCGAGCCGAGGCGGTCTACCAGCGTGCGCTCGACTCGGCTCGCCGCGTGCGACACACCATGGTGCTCTTCCAAGCGCAGGCCGGACTGGCGGCTCTGCACCGGCTCCACCAACGCGACCACGCCGCCGCCTGCGCTGCCGCCGAGGCACTGGACCTGTACCGGGCCGACGGGTTTTCCCGGTTCCGGAACCGGATCGATCCGAGGACCGACCTACAAGCAGCCGCAGCCGTGTGCTGCGAGGTGCTCGCCGCGATCGCCGCCGAACGCGACGAACCGGAACAGGCGGCCACGCTGCTCGGGCAAGCCGATCGCCTACGGGGCGAAGCGGGCGTCGGGCTCCCGGCGTTCCAGCACGCCGAAGTCACCCGCGCCCGAGCGACAGCGGTCGCGGCTCTGGGCTCTGACGCCTTCATCGCCGCCTTCGACCGCGGCAGGCAGGGCCACGAGGTGGTGACCCCGACCTCCTGACCCGGCACTTCAGCCGCAGCGCGGCCAGAGGTCAGCGCGCTCGTAGATCGTGCAGACATCCCCGCACGTCGCGGGCTCACCCCAGGAGGATCCCGTGAGCGCATTCCTGTACCGTCTCGGCCGCACCAGCGCCCGGCACCCGTTCCGGGTGCTGGGACTCTGGCTCGTGGCCGCCATCGCCGTCATGGCACTGCAAGGCAGCGCAGGGGGCGAGTTCGACAACAGCGAACGCGTGCCCGGCGTCGAGTCCCAGCACGCAGCAGACGTCCTGAACGAGCGGTTCCCGAGCCAGGGCGGCCTGTCCGCCCGCATCGTGCTGCACACCGACGACGGGCGACTCGACGACGCGAACCATGCGGCGACCGTCGAGCAGACCCGCGCCGAGCTCGCCGGCGGGGCCAGCGTCGCCGGCGTCACCGACCCGTTCGCAACGGAATCCGCCGCCGTCGCCGCCGACGGGCAGACCGCCTACCTCGACGTCACCTACGCCCTGGACAAGCTCACCGTCTCGCAGCTCGACGACGCCATGGCCGTCACCGAAGCCGCCCGCGCCGACGGGGTGCAGGTCGAGCTCACCGGCTCCCTCGCCCTCCTGGCACAGGAGGCGCCGAGCAGCGAGCTGATCGGCGTCGGCGTCGCCATCCTCGTGCTGCTGGTCGCCTTCGGCTCGGTGGTGGCGATGGGGCTCCCGATCGTCACGGCGCTCATGGGCATCTTCGTCGGCGCCGCAGGCGTCGGAGTGCTGTCCGCCTTCCTCGACGTCCCGGAGTTCTCCCTGATCCTGTGCGCCATGATCGGCCTCGGCGTGGGAATCGACTACGCCCTGTTCATCGTTACCCGGCACCGCCAGCACCTCCACGAGGGCATGAGCGTCGAGGACGCCGCCGGCACCGCGGTGGCCACCGCCGGGCAAGCCGTGCTCTTCGCCGGCACCACCGTCGTCATCGCCATTCTCGGCCTGTTCCTCGCCGGCCTCCCGGCCATCAGCGGGATGGGCGCCGCCGTCGCGCTCGTGGTGATCGTCTCCATGGCGGCCGCCGTCACGCTGCTCCCCGGCCTCCTTGGCCTGGCCGGGACCAAGATCGACAAGCTCTCGATCCACCGTAAGGCGCACGTCGTCAAGCCTGCCGAGGAGACCCTCGCCGGCCGCTGGGCCCACCACGTCGGGAACCACCCGATTCGCTACGCCGTCATGGGCCTCGGCGCCCTGTGCGCCATCGCTATCCCGGCGCTCAGCATGCGGATCGGCGTGCCCGACGACGGCAACGCCCCCACCCACACGACCCAGCGCATCGCCTTCGACCAACTGGCCGCAGGCTTCGGCCCCGGGTTCAACGGTCCCATCCAGGTCGTCGTCGAGCTCCCCACATCGGGCGGCCAGGTGATCGTGGAGCGGGTCCACGACGCTCTGCAGGCCGACCCGGGCGTCGCCGCCGTGACGGCTCCGGTCTTCAACGCAGCCGGCGACACCGCCGTGCTCACCGCCAACCCCACCACGGCACCCCAGGACGAGCGCACCGACCAACTGGTCCGCCACCTCCGCTCCGAGGTCCTCCCCGCGACCGTCGAGGGCACCGAGGCGAGGGTGTCGCTCACCGGCCAGGCGATGGTCACCGACCTGACCGACCGCATCACGAACCGGCTCCCGATCTTCATCACCGCCGTCGTGGCGATGTCGTTCCTCCTGCTGATGATCGTGTTCCGGTCGATCCTCGTGCCGCTCAAGGCCGCCCTCATGAACCTGCTCTCGATCGCCGCCGCCTACGGAGTGCTCGTCGCGGTGTTCCAGTGGGGTTGGGGCGCTGAGCTCATCGGGCTGCAGAGCACGATGCCGATCAACCCGTTCCTCCCGCTCATCATGTTCGCCATCCTCTTCGGGCTCTCGATGGACTACGAGGTGTTCCTGCTGTCCCGGGTGCGTGAGGAGTACGTGGCCACCGGCGACAACCACGAAGCCGTCGTCAGGGGCCTGTCGAGTACCGCACGGGTCATCACCTCAGCCGCGCTGATCATGATCAGCGTGTTCGGCGCCTTCGTCCTCAGCGACGACCCCAACGGCAAGCTCTTCGGGGTCGGCCTCGCCGTCGCCGTGCTCATCGACGCCACGCTCGTGCGCATGGTCCTCGTGCCGGCGACCATGAGCCTCCTGGGCAAGGCCAACTGGTGGCTCCCCGGCTGGCTCGACCGGATCCTCCCGCACCTCGATCTCGAAGGCGCACCCAGCGTCCCCGACGTCAGCCCCGAGCCCGAGCACGAGCTCACGGCGGCCTGATCAAACCGGTTGCGGCTGCGAAAGCAACGCGCAACCCGCACGGCTCGTCCCACAACGGCCCGCCACCCACCAAAGAAGAGGTCACCGATGCAGCCCGCAACCCCAACCCACCCAGTCGAGTTCGACGTCGACTACCCCGACCGTCCGCTCGACCGCTTCTCGACCGTCCTTAGGCCCCTGTTCGCCGTCCCGATCCTCGTCGTGCTCGCCGTACTCGGCGGACCCGCTCTCGGGGCCGGGCGGGACGGCGGCTGGCTGTTCTTCATCGGACTGGCGAGCGGTCTCATCGTCGTCCCGCCGCTGCTCACCATCGTGTTCCGCGAGAAGTACCCGCGCTGGTGGTTCGACTTCAACCTCGCCTTCTTGCGGTTCGACAACCGCGTGATGAGTTACCTCCTCCTGCTGCGCGACGAGTTCCCATCGACGGACGAGGAGCAATCGGTCCACCTCGAGGTCCCGTACCCCGATGTCCGCTCCGACCTCAACCGCTGGTTGCCCCTCGTGAAGTGGTTCCTCGCCATCCCGCACTACATCGCCTTGCTCGTCCTCGACATCGGCGTCGTCCTCGCAACCGTCGCCGCGTGGGTCGCCATTGTCTTCACCGGTCGTCATCCGCGGCGCCTCTTCGACTTCACCGTCGGTGTCATGCGGTGGCACAACCGCGTCGTCGGCTACGCCTTCGCTCTCGTCACCGACCGCTACCCACCGTTCCGGCTCTCCGCGCGAACGGCTCTGAGCACTCAGGAGCGTCGTTCCTGACGACGTGGTGCGGAGTCGATCCTGACCCGGATCGAGGGATCACGTGACCCGCTTACCAGTTGCCGTCGCGGACGGTCGGGCGGCAACCGGCGACGTCGACGAGGTAGCTCGTGCCCTCTGCACGAGCGTGCCGACCAGCGTCAATGGGTGGGTCGTCACGTACGCCGAACGCTTCGTCCAACACCCCGCCACCAATAACGTACCGCGAGGAGGGGGGCTTGCCGCAAGGACCTCAGGTGTGCTGACAATGCCCGCCATGAGCTCCTCCACTCCACTCGCCATGGAGGTGGAGGCTCTCGTCAAGACGTACGGCGAGGTCGAGGCCGTCCGCGGGGTCTCGTTCGCCGTCGCTCGCGGTGAGGTGTTCGGCTTCCTCGGCCCCAGCGGCGCCGGCAAGAGCACCACGATCAACATGCTCTGCACGCTGGCGCGGCCGACCTCGGGCATCGCCCGCGTGAGCGGTTTCGACGTCACCCGCGAACGCGACGAGGTTCGCCGGCACATCGGCCTCGTGTTCCAGGACCCGACACTCGACGGCTACCTCACCGCCGTGCAGAACCTCCGGATGCACGCCGAGCTGTACGGCGTCGACGCCGGGGTCATCCCGGCGCGGATGCGCCAGATGCTCGAGATGGTCGACCTCTGGGACCGCCGCGACCAACCGGTCCAGACCTACTCCGGCGGCATGCGACGGCGCCTGGAGATCGCACGCGGCCTCATCCACTCGCCACGAGTGCTGTTCCTCGACGAGCCCACCATCGGCCTCGACCCCCAGACCCGCAGTGCGATCTGGCGCTACCTCCGCGCGCTGCAGCAGGCCGAAGGCACGACGATCTTCATGACCACGCACTACATGGACGAGGCGGAGTTCTGCGACCGAATCGCGATCATGGACCGGGGCGAGATCGTCGTGTTGGACACGCCAGAGGCGCTCAAGGCGAGCGTTGGGGCCGACCGCGTCGTGCTCGGAACCGCCGACCCCGCCGCCACCCTTGCCGCGCTGAGCGATCGTTTCGGCATCGAGGCAGCGGTCGCCGAGGGGGCGGTGACCTTCCAGGTCGCCTCCGGTGAGGCATTCGTGCCGCGGCTGTTCGCCGAGGTCGACGTGGGCATCACGTCGGTCACCGTGTCGCGGCCGACCTTGGACGACGTGTTCATGCGCTACACGGGCTCGACGATCCGGGACGCCGAAACCGCATCGACCACGAATCTCCACCGCGAGACCATCCGGGCATTCTCGAAGGCCATCCGATGAGCGCCTCGGTCGCCGAGGTCATCGCAGTCCGGGTGCCCGAGCGCTCGTGGCGGTCGGAGGTGCGGGCGATGCGCGTCGTCTGGTGGCGCGACATGGTCCGTTTCGTCGACGCCCCGATGCGGATCGCGATGTGGCTGATCCAGCCGCTGCTGTACTTGTTCGTCCTCGGTGCCGGCCTGCAGACGCTGTCGGCTGCGTCCACGGAGGGCGTCGACCTCAACACGTTCATGTTCCCGGGGATCCTCTGCATGGCGATGTGGTTCAGCGCCATGTTCAGCGCGGCGTCACTGGTCATGGACCGCGAGGTCGGGTTCCTGCGCGAGATGATGGTGGCGCCGGTCCGGCGGTCGTCGATCGTCGTGGGCAAGTGCCTGGGCGGCACGACGATTGCAGCGATCCAGGGTGTGATCATGCTGGCTCTGGCCGGCCTGGTGGACGTGCCCTACGACCCGGTCCTGCTCCTCGCCATGTTCGGTCTGCAGCTGCTGATCGCCTTCGCGGTCACCGCCTTCGGCGTGATGGTCGCCACCAGCTTCGAGCAGGCTCAGACCTTCAACAGCGTGATGCAGGTGTTCGTGTTCCCCATCATCTTCCTGTCCGGCGCGCTGTACCCCGTCTCGGGCTTGCCGACCTGGCTGGGTGTGCTCAACCGCCTCAACCCCTTGACCTACGCCGTCGACCCGCTGCGTCGGCTCGTGTTCGACCGCCTCGACATCTCCGATGCCGCCCGGCGCACGCTCGCTCCCGGCGTCACCTGGTGGGGCTGGCGCGTGCCCTCGCTGGTCGAGGTGGGGATCGTGCTGGCCCGCGGCGTGGCGATGCTGGCGGTCGCCATCTTGCAGTTCACGCGGACGGAGTGAACGCCGCGTGGGCACCGTGACTTCCAGGCCGGCCTAGCCCTCACCTGCGATGTTCCGAGACCGCTGCTCGACACCGGGGGTGCCGTAGGGGTAGTCGGCAGGGCAGGGGTCGCTGGCCTGGTCGAGGCGGCGCACTTCGACATCGGTCAGGTGCACGCCGGCGGCGCCCAGGTTGTCCTCGAGTTGTTCCTCGGTGCGAGCGCCGAGGATCACCGCAGAGACAGTGGGTCGGTCGACGAGCCAGGCGAGGGCGACCTGTGCCATCGTGATCCCCCGGTCTCGGGCGATCTCCTCCACGGCGCCGAGCACGTCCCAGGTGCGCTCGTGCACGGCGCGCCCGTCGTACGCTTCCACGCCGCGGTTCGGGTTCTCTCCCAGTCGGGTGGCGCCGGTGGGACGCTCGTCGCGGTGGTACTTCCCCGTCAGCCATCCGCCGCCCAGCGGGGACCACGGCAGCAGGCCGAGCCCTTCGGCATCGCAGACGGGCACGATCTCCCACTCCACTTCCCGCGTGAGCAGGTTGTACTGCGGCTGCACGGTGACGGGGCGTGTCACGGCGCGTACGTCGGCGACGTCCACGGCCTTCTGGATCTGCCAGCCGGTGAAGTTGGACAGACCGACGTAGTGGATCTTGCCCGCGCGCACGGCGGCGTCGAGGAACGTCAACGTCTCCTCGACCGGGGTGTGTGGGTCCCAGCCGTGCACCTGGTACAGGTCGATCGTCTCGACGCCGAGGCGACCGAGGCTGGCGTCGAGGGCACGGGCAAGATGAACTCGGGACAGCCCGACGTCGTTGGGACCCTCACCGGTCGCGAAGCGTCCCTTCGTCGCAAGCACCAACTGCTCGCGAACTTCGAGCGGCCGGTCGCTCAGCCAGCGACCGATGATCTCCTCGGAGACGCCTTTGCTGTACACGTCGGCAGTGTCGACCAGGTTGCCGCCGGCCTCGACGAACTGGTCGAGCTGAGCGTGGCTGCCCGCTTCGTCGGTCTCGGTTCCGAACGTCATCGTGCCGAGCGCCAGCGTCGACACACTG
>JALZNU010000118.1 GCA_030857495.1 Actinomycetota bacterium
TGATACGGTCCGGGCCTGACGGCGGGGCCCGGCAAACGCATCGGTCTCGCCGCGAAACGGAGGTCACATGCACGCAGTACTCGTCAAGGTCCGGATCGAGTCTGGCAAGTACGACGACGCCATCAACAGGCTGCGGGAGAACATCATCCCGGCTGTCAAGGGCGCGCCGGGATTCGTGCAAGCGACCTGGTTCGGTGACACCGATTCCGGCCATGGCCTGATGATCTTCGAGTCCGAAGAACAGGCCCAACAGATGGCGAACACGGTGGCTGCCGGCCCTGACGATCCAGTCCAGATCGAGGACGTCAACGTGTACGAGGTCACCGCCCAGGCCTGAGCCCACTTCGCGCGAGCGCCTCGACTGAGCGCCCGGGTCAGGCGCGGTCGATGAGGGCGTCGGCGACGCGCACGAGCAGGCTGAAGCGCGTTCGCTCGCTGGCATGGATCGGGCGCGACTCTCGCCCGGCCATCACCGTCGTGCCGGTGCGAGCCATCGTGGTGGCCAACACGTCGCCGACTCCCGAGCTCGCGATGTCGTGCAGGTGGTGGCTCCCTCCTGCGAAGGCCACGAGCCACGCCGGCTCGGGGGCGTCGCCAGACTGGGCGATCACCTCGCCGTCGCGGCACGCCGCCGACCACTCGACCTCGGTGTGACGGTGCAACCCGTCGAGCAGCACGGCCAGACGATCTGACGGCAGGGCCTCCGCGACCTCTGCGGCGAGCGACAACGCGGCGGTCGACGGCTCGGTGCGGCTGTCGACGATCTCACGCACGTGCTCGACCGACACCCCGTCAACGGCGTTGACCTCGTCGATGAGGAGCTGCACATGGTCACCGGACTGCATGACGACGACGAGCTCGTCGATCGCGTTGCCGGCACCGCGCTCGAGGATCTCGAGGCCGACGACGTCGCCCTTGACGGCGCCGATGCGGCTCGCCACCTGTCCCAGCGCGCCGGGACGATCGGGTAGCCAGACGCGCACGATGAGGTGGTGCACCGCGACTATCCGAGCTTCGTCAGGGCTTTGCGCAGGTTGCGCACGCCTTGGCCGATGCGCTTCTCGTTCTCGATCAGCGCGAACCGCACGAACCCTTCGCCACCGGGACCGAAGCCGACTCCCGGGGACAGCGCCACGGATGCCTCGCGCACGAGGTTCGAGCAGAACTCGACCGAGTCCTGCTCGGCGTACGGCTCGGGGATCGGCGCCCACACGAACATCGAGCCGCCAGGTTTCGGGATCGACCAGCCGATGCGCTCCAACCCGTCGAGCAGCGCGTCGCAGCGACGCTCGTAGGTGGCGCACACCTCCTTCGGGAAGTCCGACGCCTCGTTGATGGTGACGGTGGCGGCGATCTGCACCGGCTGGAACATGCCGTAGTCGAGGTAGGTCTTCAACTTCACCAGGGCCTGCACGACCTCGGCGTTGCCGAGCAGGAACGCCACCCGCCACCCCGCCATCGAGAAGCTCTTCGTCATCGAGTACAGCTCGACGGCGCACTCCTTGGCGCCGTCCGCCTGCAGGATGCTGGGCGGCTGCACACCGTTGAAGCCGACGTCGGCGTAGGCGAAGTCGTGGACGACGATCATCTCCCGGGCGCGGCAGAAGTCGACGATCTGCTGCATGAACGCGAGGTCCACGGCGGCACCGGTGGGGTTGTGCGGGAACGAGATCACGAGCACGCGTGGCTTCGGCCAGCCGATCTCCCACGCCTCGTGCAATCGCGCCATGAAGTCCACCTGCAGCTCGGCCGGCGAGCCGACCTCTGCGAGGCTGCGCATCGGCACCTGGCGCAGATCTGCGCCGGCGAACAACGGTCCGTAGATGTGGATCGGATAGCTCGGGCTCGGCACGATCGCGGCGTCGCTGCGATCGAGCAGGACCCACATGAGGTGGCTGAAGCCCTCTTTCGAGCCGATCGTGTTGGTGACCTCGGTCTCGGGATCGAGCTCGACGCCCCACTGGTCGCGGTAGTAGCCGACGATCGCGTCACGCAGCTTCGGGAGCCCCTTGCTCATCGAGTAACGGTGGTTCTTAGGCAGCAACGCCGCCTCGCGCAGCTTCTCGACGGCGATGTCGGGTGACGGGATGTCGGGGTTGCCGAACCCGAGATCCACCACGTCGGCGCCGGCGCGGCGTGCCTCGATCTTCAGGTTGTTGATGATCGTGAAGACGTACGGAGGCAAGTTGGTGATGCGCCGGAACTCCATCACACGACGGTACCTCCACACGTTGTGCGATGATCGCGGAGATGCGCACAACCCCAGGTGACGGCTGCATCTTCGTCGTCATCGAGATTCCCCGTGGCAGCCGCAACAAGTACGAGATCGACCACCACACGGGCCGCGTCCACCTCGACCGCCGCCTCTTCACGGCGACCACCTACCCCGCCGACTACGGATTCGTGCCGGAGACGCTGGGCGGGGACGGCGATCCGCTCGACGCGCTCGTGCTGCTCGAGGATCCCGTGTACCCCGGCGTCTGGGTGGAGGCGCGTCCGATCGGCGTGTTGCGCATGCAGGACGAGGCCGGCGAGGACGCCAAGTTGATCTGCGTGCCGCCGCGCGAGCCCCGCTGGCAGGGCATCGACGACATCGCCGACCTGACGCCCCAGCTGATGGCGGAGATCCAGCACTTCTTCGAGGTCTACAAGGCGCTCGAGCCCGAAAAGCACTCTTCGACATCGGGCATCGGAGGGCGCGAGGACGCCTGGGCCGAGATCGACGCCGCCCGCGCCAACTTCATCCCGACGAGCTGAGCAGGGCGGCGCCGATTGCGCCCGCCTGCGGTCCCAGCTCGGCGAACCGCAACGCTGGCAGCGGTCGGCGCGACGCGGAGTAGAGGTACTCGGCGGTCCAACGTGCGAGCGGCTCGGCGAGCACATCGCGCGTCTGTGCGAGGCCCCCACCGAGCACGAACGCAGCTGGATCGAACATGTTGGTGAGCGCGCTGAGACCGATCGCCACCTGGTGGGCGAACTCGTCGAGCACCGCCTGTGCCGCGGGGTCGCCGTCGCGGGCGGCATGCTCGACCTGCTCGCCGCTCATCCCCAGCCCCGCCGCGGCGAGCGCATCGAGGGCCCTGCCGGAGGCGAACGTCTCCCAGCAGCCGCGCTTGCCGCAGCTGCACGCCGGGCCGAGCGGGTCGACCTGGAAGTGACCGAACTCGCCGGCGAACCCGTGCTCACCTCGCAGCACGCGGCCGTCGCTCACCACGCCGCCACCGATGCCGGTGCCGAGCGTCACGAGCACCATGTTGTCGAGCCCTCGGGCGGCGCCGAGACGCCACTCGGCGAGTGTCGCGCACGTCGCGTCGTTGTCGAGCACCACCTCCCGACCGAGGTGCTCGGCGAGGATCGACGCGGCCTCGATGGGCGCGAGGTCGATGGCATCGTCGAGGTGCGGTGCGGCGTGCAGGCGCCCCTGGCGATCGACGAGACCCGGCAATCCGATGCCGATCGTCCCGGCACCCGTCCCGCCGACCGCGTCGATGTCGTCGCCGGCCTCGTCGAGCTCGGCGATGATGGCGGCAACCGTCGCCGCCAGTTCGTCGAAGTTCGTCGCCGTCGGGCGTCGCGCCCACGACGTGACGGTGCCGTGTTGGTCGATGACCACGCCGAGGCACTTCGTGCCGCCGACGTCGACGCCGACTCGACGAGAGCCGGGCAACGCAGCCTCAGACCGGGCTCTCGGCCCTGGTCTTCAGCTCGCGCACCGTGTTGAGGATGCGGACCTCGGCTCGCCGCTTGACGAACCCTGGCAACGGCACCACCAGCTCGATCGAGAGGTCGTATCGCACCTGCGTCGAGCCATCTGCGTGGTCGAAGTGATAGGAGCCGTCGATGGCGCGCTGGATGTCGCCGCGCACCATGCTCCACGCCAGCACGCTGGGCGCGTCGGCGTAGTCGTAGCGCAGCGTGTAGTGCGTGCTGCGGCCCAACGCTGAGGCGCGGAACTCCACCTCCTGTGGCCGGCCCTCGTTGTCGCGCGAGCGCACGACGACGTCCTTCACGTCACGCGCCCACTCGGGGTAGCGCTCGACGTCGGACGCGATGTCCCACACCCGCTCGACCGGGGCCTCGATGGTGATCGTCTGCGAAGCCGTCTCAGCCATGGTCTGCATTCTGGCCGATCGCGTCGGGTTCCGTCGGCACCTCGTCCGGCGCCGTGTCGGGTGGCAGGTCCCGGCGTGGAGGGAACTCGCCGTGGAACGCCGTCCACAGGCCGTTGAGGCCGAGCCCGAACATCGCCACCAGGAACCCGACGGCGAGCGACGAGCCGGGATTGCCGTCCGGGCCGTTCGGACGTGCCAGCGTCGTCGCCAGGGCGATGGCCACCTGGGCACTCAGGCAGAACCACAGCGTGCGCTTCACCGACGCCGGGGTGGCGCTGCCCGTGAGCAGGTAGAGGCCGGCGACGGAGATCTCGTCGGCGCGGCTGCGTCCGAGGGCGTGCACGTACGACCACAGAAAGGCGAACACGCCTGCGGCAAACAGCACGATCGCCGTGCTCGCGCCGACCCATTGCGCCGTCGTCGAGAACGACACAGCGGCGAACACAGCCGTCGCAGCGAACACGACAGTGCCGACGAGGTCGGCGCGGACGATGCGAGAGGCGCTGATCATCGTGCCGATCGCGGTGCGGTCCTCATCGTCGGATTGAAGGCTCATCGTTGGAGTGCAGCTGCGAGGCGGGCGGAGAGAACATCGTACGAGAACTCCTCCTCTGCCCGACGACGTGACGCTGCGGACATCGACCTCCGCAGTGCGTCGTCGTCGAGCACCGTGCTGACCGCGTCGACGACGGCGACGGGATCGTCGGGTGGGTCGACGACGAGACCGGTGACGCCATGGTCAACGGCCTCTGCGGCGCCGCCGGACCGCCCGGCGATCTGTGGCACGCCGCACGCCGCTGCCTCGACGAACACGATGCCGAAGCCCTCCTGCTCGAGACCTCCCCAGCGTGAGCGGCAGAGCATGGCCGACACGTCGGCGCAACCGTAGAGGACGGGCATGTCGTCGTGGGGGACGCGACCGAGCAGCCGAACTGGCGCATCGAGGGCGAGCGACAGCTTCGCCAGCCGGTCGGCGTCGCGGCCCTTCCCACCGATCACGACGAGCAGGTCGGGTCGCTCTCGCCGCAGTTGCGCCGCAGCCCGGATGAGCGTATCGAACCCCTTTCGCGGCACGAGCCGCGACACCGCCACGACGAGCTCGGCGTTGGCCGGCAGATCGAGCCGTTCGCGAGCGGCGAGGCGGGCGTCGTCGTCGAGCGGGTGGAACCGGGCGACGTCGACACCCGGAGGGACGACGACGAGCGGGAGCGACGTCCCGGCGGCCCGCTCGGCCTCGTCGGCGCAGTACTGACCGGCGGCGATGACGCGCCTGGCATTGCGCAACACCCATCCGAGCGCCTGTTTCGAACCGGGCAACCGACCGGGGATCGTCACTTCGGCGCCGTGCAGCACCACGTCGTAGGGCAGGTCGAGGCGCGGTCCGATCAGCCCGAGTGGAACAGCGGGGTCGAGGACGGCGAGGTCGGCGCCGACC
>JALZNU010000013.1 GCA_030857495.1 Actinomycetota bacterium
ACGGCGCGTTCCCGGGCGACGCCTCGCTGCTCGCCGACGTGCGCATCCCGGTGATGATCGCCCACTCCGACACCGACACGATCTTCCCGATCGCCGGCATCCGTGCCGAGTACCGCGCCCTGCGTGCCCCGAAGTATCTCCTCACGCTGCACGGCTTCGCGCACGCCGTCGTCGGCGAGAACACGCCGACCACAGCCGACGACGCATACATCGTGGCAACGACCGTGTTCTGGCGGCGCCACCTCCTCGGCGCAACCGCCGACTCACACGACGGGACGTTCCCCGACCTGGTGACCGTCGACGGGATCACGTCACTCGCCTCACGGGAGTGACCAGGGCGGGGTCTACCCCGTGACGCGTGCGCCGGTTCCTGCGGGGTCTCAGGCCTCGATGAGGGTGCCGTCGGGGTGCTCGACGGTCGACAGCAACCCGGTTTCAGGCGGACCGATCGGCGACGGACCACCGCATCGGGTGCGCCCACCACCGTCTGGGCGGGATCTCTCCCATCACACGGTCTGGGCGGGATCGCTTCCAACTGCTGGAACGGATCCCGCCCAGGCGGCGGCGGCGGCGGCGGCATCGAGCGCGGCGACGGTCGCGTCGTAGGTTGTTGTCGTGATGCGCGACGACGGCAGCGAGCGTGACGTGAGCGGGCCGGTGTCGGTGGTCACCGGAGCCAACTCGGGCATCGGTCGGGCCATCGCCATCGGACTCGCCGACAAGGGGCACACGACCTACGGCACCGTGCGCGACGTCGGTCGGGCGACGAAGCTGCTCGACTTCGCCGACCAGGCGGGAGTCGAGGTGCGCCTCGTCGAGCTCGACATCGCCGACGACGACTCGGTGCGCCGTGGGTTCGCCCAGATCCACGACGAGGTCGGTCGCGTCGATCACCTCGTCAACAACGCCGGCGTCGGCGGCAACGCCGTCGCCGAGGAGTGCTCGACGGCGATGTACCTCGACGTGATGAACGTCAACCTGTGCGGCGCGGTGCGCTGCATCCAGGCGGTGCTCCCGGGCATGCGCGAGCGTCGCCAGGGCTCGATCGTCAACATCTCGTCGATCACGGGTCGCATCGCGGCGCTGGCGCAATCGCCGTACGTCGCCTCCAAGTTCGCTCTCGAGGGCATGAGCGAGGGGCTCGCCCAGGAGGTGGCGCCGTTCGGCATCCGAGTGGTGATAGTCGAGCCGGGCGTTACGAAGTCGGCGATCTTCGCCAAGAACGTCGACACGCCCCACGCCACCGGCGCCTATGACACGCCGTACCGGCGGATGTTGCAGTTCTACGCCGCCGGTCTCGCCGAGGCGACCGATCCCCGCGAGGTCGCCGAGCTGATCCACCACGCCATCACGACCGACGAACCGCAGCTGCGCTATCCCGTCAGCTGGGGTGGCGAGGAGTTGGTCGCCGGGAAGGCCGATCTCGACGACCGGGACTGGGTCGCTCTCGGCGCGATCGGCGACGACGACGAGTACTACCGCCGCTTCGAGCACCTCTTCGGACTCCGCATCGCGCCTTGATCGCACTCGTGACGGGCGCATGATCACGCGTCGACGTCGATGGGGTGACGGCCCGACGCGCCGGTGTCCGGTCCTGCGTCGCAGGCGACGAAGAACCGGACACCGATGGGTGGGAGCCGTCAGGCTTTGGCGAAGCGGCGGGTCGACAGCGGCAGGAAGATCGCCACGATCACGACCGACCAGACGACGGCGCGCACGGCGAACCACGCCGCCGTGTGCCCGAGCGCCGCCTCTGCCTGATCGCCGAGGGCGAGCGCTCGCACCGATCCGACCATCGGGGTGATCGGCTGGTGTTCGGCGACTGGCTGCATCCAGCCCGGCATCGACTCGACCGGCACGTACGCGCTCGACACGAACACGAACGGGAAGGCGAGGAACGACAGCCCCTGCGCCGCCTGCGCCGATCCGGCGACGAGCCCCATGTAGATGAACGGCCACGTGAACGCCGCGCCGTAGACGAGGCACAGGCCGACGGCGGCCATCGTCTCGAGCAGCGAACCGTGCGGCCGGAACCCCGTGGCGAACCCGAGGCCCACCGTGATGAGGAGGCCCCACGCGACGAGCACGGTATCGGCCGCCGACCGCCCGAGCAGCACGGCCGAGCGCGGCACGGGAAGCGATCGCATGCGATCGAGCAGACCCGAGGCCTTGTCGGTCGCCACTCCCACGGCCGCGCCGGTGCCGGAGAACATCGCGCCCGCTGCTGCGAGCCCTGGGATCAGGAAGTCGACGTAGGAGACGTCGCCCGTCCCGATGGCGCCGCCGAACACGTAACGGAAGATGAGCAGGAACATCGCCGAAGTGAGGCCGCCGACGACGATCAGATCGGGCGTGCGCCAGAACTGGCGCAGCGTCCGCCCGGCGAACGTGGCCGCGGTGCCGACGACACCCGTTCGCCCGTCGGGAGGATCGATGCCGATCGTGGCGAGCGTCGCGCCGTCGCCGTCGCCCGAAGCGCGTGGCGCTCTCGTGGGCGCCGCGAAAGGTACGCGGGCGTCGATGGCGTTGGCGTTCGCGTTGGTGGTGGTGATGGTGGTTGTCATGGTGCGCTCCTTCAGGCTGCGGTGGCGGTCGGCTGGTGGTCGTGGACGTCGCCGTGGGCGATGTCGGCTCCGGCTTCGGGTGCGTGACCCGTGAGGGCGAGGAACACCTCGTCGAGCGTCGGGCGGCGGAGCCCGACGTCGTCGACGACGACACCGCGCTCGGCAAGCGCCCGCATCGCGTCACCGAGTCGCGCTGACCCGTCGGCCACGGGCACCGCCACCCGTCGCGTCGGAGTGTCGACGCGCGGCATCTCGGTGCCGAGCGGCTCGAGGACGGTGCACACTGCGGCGAGGTCGACGTCGTGACGGACGCGGATCTCGATCACGTCGAGGCCTGCCTCGTCCTTCAGCGACGCCGGTGTGCCCGTGGCGATCGTGCGACCGCGGTCGACGATCACGACGTGATCGGCGAGCTGGTCGGCCTCCTCGAGGTACTGCGTCGTGAGCAGCACGTCGGTGCCGCCGGCCACGAGGTGACGGATCGCGCTCCACAGCTCGATGCGACTGCGCGGGTCGAGTCCGGTCGTCGGCTCGTCGAGCAGCAGCAGCCGCGGGACGCCGACGAGGCTCGCGCCGAGGTCGAGGCGGCGCCGCATGCCGCCCGAGTAGTTGCGCACGAGCTCGCCGCCGGCCTCGGTGAGTCCGATCCGCGCCAGCACCGCGTCGGCGGCGCGCCGGGCACCAGGGCGTGTGTGCCCGAACAGCCGGGCGACCATGACGAGGTTCTCGCGGCCGGTGAGCGCCGGCTCGACGGCGGCGTGCTGGCCGGCGAGCCCGATCGACCGGCGGACCCGCTCGGGATGGCGCAGGGAGTCGATTCCGGCGACGAACAGCGATCCGGACCTCGGACGGAGCAGCGTCGCCACCGCGCGCACGAACGTCGTCTTGCCGGCGCCGTTCGGACCGAGGACGGCCGTCACCGCGCCCGAAGGGGCCGTCAGCGTCAGGCCGTCGAGCGCCCGCTTCGGCGCCGGCTTGGAGGGAAACGTGGCCACGAGGTCGTGTGCCTCGATCGCCGGTTGATCGGTGAGGTGTTGCATATCGGCCATCTTGAACCTCGAAGTGGTCATCAACTGTCCACTTTCGTGAGAGACTGATGACGTGCGCGCTGACCGTCTCGTCGCTGCCCTGCTGGTCCTCCAGTCCCGCGGCAGGGTGACCGCTGCCGAGCTCGCCGAGGAGCTCGAGGTGTCCGTGAAGACCGCCCGCCGCGACCTCGAGGCGCTGATGATGGCCGGGATTCCCGTCTACTCGCAGGCCGGCAAGCACGGCGGATGGTCGCTCGTCGGCGACGCCCGCACGGACCTCAGCGGTCTCACGGCAGCCGAGGCCCGCACGCTTTTCCTGCTCGCCGGACCGTCGTCGCATGTCACGCCGCAGGCACGCTCGGCGCTGCGCAAGCTCGTGCAGGCGCTGCCCGAGACGTTCCGTGCCGAAGCAGAGGCGGCGGCGTCGGCGATCCGCCTCGATCCGGCCAAGTGGGGCACGACTGCGTGGGGACCTCCGCCGCATCTCGACGTGCTGCAGCAGGCGGTGATCGACGGCGTCCAGGTGCGCATCGGCTACATCGATCGCACGCGCACCCCCAGCGAGCGCGTCGTCCATCCGCTCGGACTCGTCGAGAAGGGCACCGTCTGGTACCTGATCGCCGGCACGGAGTCGGGGATGCGCACGTTCCGGGTCGGGCGGATCCGCGAGGTCGTGCTCACCGACGACCCCGTCGAGCGGCCGCCCGACTTCGATCTCAACGCGACGTGGCAGTCGGTCGCTGCGAACATCGAAGAGCTGCGCACGAGCTTCCGGGCGAGGGTGCTGATCGACGTACGTGCCGTCGGCGCGCTGCGCGGTCAGTTCGGCTCGGCCGTGACGGTGCTCGACGAGCGACGCGACGACGGTCGGGCGGAGGTGGAGATCGGCTCTTCTTCGGCGCACCTGATCGCCCAGCAGCTGGCCGGCTGGGGCAACGGCATCGAGGTGCTCGAGCCCGACGCCGTGCGTGACGAGCTCGCCCGCATCGGCACCGAGCTCGTCGCCGCCTACCGGCCCTGATCGCCTGCGTCAGCGCTTTCCGCCGGCGCGCCGCGTGTTTCGCTGACTCAGGAGGGGGGAGGAGGAGGGGGTCAGCGTCACGTGCGGGGCTGATGGATAGGCTCGATTCCCCATGGACACGCCTCTCGTCGACTGGACGCAGTACGACGCCGTGCTGTTCGATCTGGACGGCGTGATCACTCCGACCGCCGCCGTGCACGAGCAGGCGTGGGCGCAGCTGTTCGACCGCTTCATCGCCGATCACGGCGACGAGCTGGAGGACACATCGCCGTTCAGCGACGCCGACTACCTCTCCTACGTCGACGGCAAGCCGCGCTATGACGGCGTCCGCTCGTTCCTCAGCTCGCGTGGGGTCACGATGCCCGAAGGCAACCCGAAGGACGCCCCCGGCGACGCCACCGTTTGCGCCCTCGGCAACCGCAAGAACGAGGCGTTCAACGAGATCGTCGCTCGCGAGGGCATCGACCCCTATCCCGGTTCGATGGCCCTCCTCGACCACCTCGACCGGCTCGGCATCGCCCAGGCCGTCGTGTCGTCGTCGAAGAACGCTCGCGGCGTGCTCGGCGCCGCCGCGCTGGGCCGCCGGTTCAAGGTCGTCGTCGACGGGACGGTCGTCGCAGATCGCGGCCTGCACGGCAAGCCGGCACCCGACGCCTTCTTGCTCGCAGCGAGCGATCTCGGCGCCTCGCCGGACCGCTCGGTCGTCGTCGAGGACGCCGTGTCGGGTGTGCAGGCCGGCCGCAGCGGCGAGTTCGCGCTCGTCATCGGCGTCGATCGCGGCGCCGGCGACTCGGCGCTGATCGGCGGCGGCGCCGACGTCGTCGTCGACGACCTCTCGGAGCTCATCCCGGACAGCCCGCTGGCCGGCACGTGAAGCGCGCCGCTCCCGAACGACTTCCCCAGCACCGGTTCCCGGTCGACCCGTGGGCGCTCACCGAAGTGGAGTATGAGGGCGCCGACCTCGGCCTCACCGAGACGCTGTTCGCCACGGGCAACGGGTACATCGGCATGCGCGCCAACCCGGAGGAGGGCAGGGAGGCGCACAGCCACGGCACGTTCCTCAACGGCTTCCACGAGACATGGAACATCCACCACGCCGAGGACGCGTTCGGGTTCGCCAAGACGGGCCAGACGATCGTCAACGTGCCCGATGCCAAGCTGATCAAGCTCTACGTCGACGACGAGCCGTTGACGCTCGGCCATGCCGACCTCGACGAGTACTCGCGGACGCTCGACTTCCGCACCGGCGTCCTGTCGCGACAGCTCGTCTGGCGCACGCCGTCGGGCAAGCGCGTGCGCGTCGCGTCGACCAGGCTGGTCAGCCTCACGCACCGGCATCTGGCGATGCTCACGTTCGAGGTGACGATGCTCGACAGCGCGGCACCGGTCGTGATCTCGTCGCAGCTGCTCAACCGGCAAGAGGGCGAGGACGAGTATCACGTGCGCGACGCGGCGCTCGGCGAGGGGCGCGACCCTCGCAAGTCGCGTCTGTTCGAGCACCGTGCCCTGCTGCCGAGCCTGCAACGCCACGATCGCCGCAACGACGAGGTGGTGCTCGGCTACCGCTGCGCCAACTCGCGGATGACGATGGCGTGCGGCGTGCGCCACCTGTCCGACATCGGTTGTGACCACGGCGTCGAGACCCAGATCGGCGAGGACCTCGCCAAGACGGTGTTCACGATCCGTGCACAGGTTGACGAGCCGATCCGGGTGGCGAAGCTCGTCAGCTACCACTCGTCCACGGGCATTCCGTGCGAGGAGTTGGCCGACCGCTGCACGAGATCGTTGCAGCGCGTCGTCGACGAGGGCGTCACCACGCTCAACGACGGCCAGCAGGAGTGGCTCGCCGAGTTCTGGGAGAACAGCGATGTCGAGCTGCGTGGCGACGAGCCGGCGCAGCAGGCGCTGCGCTGGAACCTGTTCTCCATCGCGCAGGCGTCGGCGTGCGTGCAGGAGCACGGCATCGCGGCGAAGGGCGTCACCGGGTCGGGCTACGAGGGCCACTACTTCTGGGACACCGAGACCTACGTCGTGCCGTTCCTCGCCTACACCAACGCCGAGATCGCACGGAAGGTGTTGCGCTTCCGCTGGCGCATGCTGAACGCGGCTCGTGAGCGCGCCGTCGAGCTCAACCAGCGCGGTGCGCTGTACCCGTGGCGGACGATCAACGGTGAGGAGGCTTCGGCGTACTACGCCGCCGGCACGGCGCAATACCACATCAACGCCGCCATCGCCTTCGCCCTCAAGCGCTACCTCGACGCATCGGGCGACATCTACTTCCTCGCCGACGAGGGTGTCGAGATCCTCGCCGAGACGGCGCGCCTGTGGGAGGACCTCGGCTTCTACTCCAACAACGGTGACGAGCAGTTTCGCATCTACGGCGTCACCGGGCCGGACGAGTACACGACCGTCGTGAACGACAACATGTACACCAACACGATGGCGCGCTTCAACCTCCGCTACGCGGCGCGCAGCATCGAGCTGCTGAAGGAGTGGGATCCTCCGGCCTACGACAGGCTCGCGCGCCGGGTCGGCCTCGAGGAGACCGAGCTCGCGGCGTGGAACCGTGCAGCCGAGTCGATGTACATCCCATACGACGAGCGGCTTGGCATCCATCCCCAGGACGAGAACTTCCTCGAGCGCGAGGCGTGGGACTTCGCCGGCATGCCGCCCGACAAATACCCGCTGCTGCTGCACTACCACCCGCTCGTCATCTACCGCCACCAGGTGCTCAAGCAAGCCGACGTCGTGCTCGCGATGTTCCTCGCCAGTGACCTGTTCACGCTCGAACAGAAGCGCCACAACTTCGACTACTACGACCCGATCACGACGGGTGACTCGTCGCTGTCGGCGTGCGTGCAGGCCGTCGTCGCGGCGCAGATCGGGTACGAGTCGCTGGCGCTCGAGTACTTCCGCGAGGCGCTGTTCGTCGACCTCGCCGACCTCCACGAGAACACGACCGACGGCGTGCATATCGCGTCGGCCGGTGGGGCATGGGGTGTCTTGGTGTTCGGGTTCGCCGGGATGACCGACAACGGGCTGGCGTTGCGCTTCGCGCCGTCGTTGCCGAGCGGCTGGGACGGGTTCGAGTTCCGCATGGTGCGTCACGGCAGCCGGCTGCGCGTCGACGTCGACCGCGAGGGGTGCGTCGTCGAGGTGCTCTCGGGACATCCGGTGCCCGTCCTCGTCGGCGACGAGCAGGTGCTGATCGAGGCCGGCTCATCGCATCGCATCGCCAAGGTCGAGCTGCGTCCGCCGCCGGCGTGACACCTAGCATCGAGTGATGCTCGTCGTCGGCTCCGTCGTGATGGGTGTCGCCGACATCGCTCGCGCCACGGCGTTCTGGACCGCAGCCCTCGACTACCGCGCTCGGCAGCCGGGCGACGACACGTTCGTGATCCTCGTGCCACGGTCGGCACCTGGACCACAGGTGGCGCTCGATCTCAGTGAGACGCCGGTGCAGAGCCATCCACGCGTCCATCTCGACCTCTACGCCGACGACCAGGCGGCCGAGGTCGAGCGGCTGACCTCACTCGGAGCCCACGCGGTCGACTGGGACGGGTACGGACCCGACAGCGACTTCGTCGTGTTGGAGGACACCGAGGGCAACCGGTTCTGCGTCATCGACGCCGCGGGACACATGGACGCATGGACGGCTACCCCTACCGCCACCTGATCGCCACGAGCGCGGCGTCGCTGCTGGCGATTGCGCTCGTGATGTCCGTGACGTGTGCGCTGGCGATGCGCTGGCGCAAGCACAGCATCGTCGATGTCGTGTGGGGCCTCGGGTTCGCCGTCGTCGCGATCGTGTGCTTCACCTTTTCGTCGTTCGTCTCCGACGTCGACGACACGCGGCGGACCGTCATCGTCGCGATGACCGTGCTGTGGGGGCTGCGCCTCGCGACGCACATCGGCATCCGCAACAGGGGGAGCGAGGACGATCCTCGCTACCGGGCGCTGTTCCGCGACGGTGAGCCCCGGC
Source organism: Actinomycetota bacterium (assembly GCA_030857495.1). GTDB lineage: Bacteria > Actinomycetota > Acidimicrobiia > Acidimicrobiales > Ilumatobacteraceae > JACDHN01. The sequence goes on from JALZNU010000013.1 coordinate 8,596, forward strand.
TCGGCAAGGCGATCTCGCTGGTGTACCTCCCACAGGGCGTGATCATGTGGTTCGTGTCGCTGCCCGTGCAAGTGGCCGTGCTGCACCAACGGGGACTCGGCGCGATCGGTGTGATCGGCATCGTGATCTGGGCGATCGGGCTGACGTTCGAGACCGTCGGCGATCTGCAGCTGACGACGTTCCGGGCGGACCCGGCGAACAAGGGCCAGGTGATGGACCGCGGACTGTGGCGTTACACGCGCCACCCCAACTACTTCGGCGACGCCTGCGCATGGTGGGGCATCTTCCTGGTCGCTGCCGAGCACTGGCCCGGCGTGCTCACGATCCTGTCTCCGGCCGTGATGACGTACCTGCTCGTGGCGAAGACCGGCAAGGCGTTGCTCGAGCGTTCGATGCAGAAATCGAAGCCCGGCTACGCCGGGTACGTCGCCCGCACGAGCGGGTTCGTACCGCTGCCACCGCGCCGTCGCTGAGCCGCCGGTCCACCCCGGACACAGGATGGGCGCAGGACGGGGATGGGTGGCGGTGCGAGACCTAGCGTCGTCGGGATGAGCACTGCGACGACGTGGCCGGCGTCGATCGACGACATCGACTTGTCCGACCTCGCCTTCTGGGAGCGGCCGCTGTCCGAGCGTGACGCTGCGTTCGCGACGTTGCGCGTCGAGCGACCAGTCGCGTTCTTCGAGGAACCCGAGCTCGAGGGCATCGAGCGCGGGCCGGGCTTCTACGCGATCACCCGGCACGCCGACGTCGCCGAGATGAGCATCCGCCCTGACGTGTTCAGCTCGGCAAAGGGCGCGACGTCGATCCCCGACATGCCCGAGCCGCTGCTCGAGTACTACGGGTCGATGATCAACCTCGACAACCCGCGGCACGCACGACTTCGGCGCATCGTGCAGGCGGCGTTCACGCCGAGGCGCCTGCAGCAGTTGTTCGCCGACGTCGCCCGCCTCGCCACGAGCGTCGTCGCCGCCGCCGCCGAGAAGGACGAGTTCGACTTCGTCGCCGAGGTGTCGTCGCCGTTCCCGCTGATCGTGATCTGCGACATGATGGGGATCCCTCCCTCCGAGCGTGACTTCGTGCTCCACCAGACGAACGTCATCCTCTCGGGCGGCGATCCGGAGTTCATCCCGGAGGGGACTGATCCGATCGGCGCGTTCATCCAGGCCGGCATGGACATGTCGGCGTTGATGACCACGATCGGCGAGCAGCGTGCCGCCGAGCCCGCCGACGACCTCACGTCGGCGCTGGTCAACACGGAGGTCGACGGCGAGAAGCTGACGTTCGCCGAGCTTGCCTCGTTCTTCATCCTGCTCGCAGCCGCCGGCAACGAGACGACCCGAACGGCGACGAGCCATGGGGTGCACCTCCTGCACCGCTTCCCCGACCAGAAGCGGGCGTGGATGGACGATCGCGAGGCAGTGACGCCGACGGCGGTCGAGGAGATCGTGCGCTACGCGTCACCGGTGATCTTCATGCGCCGCACGGTGACCCGCGACGTCGAGGTCGGCGGCCACGAGTTCCATGAGGGCGACAAGGTCGCGCTGCAGTACAACTCGGCCAATCGTGACGAGACGGTGTTCGCCGACCCGCACGCCTTCGACGTCCGCCGCGAACCGAACCCGCATCTCGGCTTCGGTGCCCGCGGACCGCACTTCTGTCTCGGGGCCCACCTCGCCCGCCGCGAGCTGGCCGTGATCTTCGACGAGTTGTTCCAGCAGTTGCCCGACCTCGCAGTGACGGGCGAGCCCGATCACCTGCGCTCGTCGTTCATCAACGGCATCAAACACCTGCCGGTCGAAGCGAACCGCCGGTGACGCCGGGATCGTGACACGTGGCTCGTGAACCGCGCGGCGTGATCCCCGACGTGCCGGCGCCCGGTCAGGAGTCGGTGTGGGACTACCCGCGCCCACCGCGGTGGGACCGCGAACAGGAGCGGATCGAGATCGTGTTCGGGGGCGAGGTGATCCTCTCCACCGATGGCGCAATCCGTGTGCTCGAGACGAGCCATCCGCCGACGTACTACCTCCCCGTTGCCGACTTCGTCGACGACGCTGTGCGACCGGCGGAAGGCTCGTCGTTCTGCGAGTGGAAGGGGATGGCGAGCTACTTCGACGTCGTCGGCGGCGACCACGTCGCCGCCCGTGCGGCGTGGGGCTACCCGTCGCCGACGGCGGGGTGGGCGGTGCTGCTCGACCACGTCGCCGTCTACGCCGCAGCGATGGATCGGTGCACGGTCGGTGACGACGAGGTCGAGCCGCAGCCCGGCGGCTTCTACGGCGGCTGGGTGACACCCCGAGTCGTCGGTCCCTTCAAGGGCATCCCCGGCTCCTACGGCTGGTGAGTGTGACGTTGCTCGGGTCGCGTGCGCGATCTGGGCGGCATCCCTCCCAGCAGTTGAGAGAAATCCCACCCAGAACGTGAAATGGGACGAATCCCGCCCTCGCTGCGGCGGCTGCCGTGCCGACCATGGCCGGCGTGCTCGACCGCACGATCCATGCCACCGAAGCGGTGCTCGTGCGCGCCCGCCGAGCGTTCCGCATCGCCTACGAGGAGGTGGTGACGTCATGACCGTGCTCGCGGGGGCTGCACCCCCGTACCCCATCGTCGTCCGGCTCGCTGGCGGTCGCTCGGCCGACCGGTCAGGAGCTGCGCTCATGACCGTGCTTGCGCGGGGGCTGCGCCCCCGTACCCCATCGTCGTCCGGCTCGCTGGCGGTCGCTCGGCCGACCGGTCAGGAGCTGCGCTCATGACCGTGTCCAGCGCGTTCGACGCCCTTCGCGACGGCGCCGTGGCCACGCCGCCGGACCCCGCATTCGTGCGAGAGCTGCGACGCGAGATCGAGGCCGCGCTCACCGCCTCCCGCCCAGCCGAACAGATCGCGACCCGCGACGAAAGGACATCCACCATGAGCTCCTCCACCACCACACCAGCCGGCACCGCCCCCACCACGAACGCGACCGCGCTCGTTCCGTACATTGCCGTGCAGGATGGGACGGCCGCCATCGACTGGTACCGCGACGTGTTCGGTGCCGTCGAGGTCATGCGGTTCACCGGCGACGACGGGCGTGTCGGACACGCCGAGCTGCAACTCGGCGACGTGCGCTGGTACCTCGCCGACGAGTACCCCGACATCGGCGTCGTCGGCCCGGCGACCCTCGGCAACACGTCCGTGTCGCTACACCTCAGTGTCGACGACGTCGACGGCGTGCACGCCCGCGCGGTGGCGGCCGGCGCCGAGAACGAGCGACCGCCGTCGGACGAGTCACATGGCAGCCGTCAATCGAGCTTCCGCGACCCGTTCGGCCATCGCTGGATGCTGTCGATGCAGTTGCGTGAGATGTCGATCGACGAGCTCGACGCGGCGAGCGACGACTTCACGGTCACCGAAGGGTGAGTGCCGCCATCCACGACTCCACGTCATGTGACAGTCGGGGCAGGGCGGCCGACAGGTTCTCGCAACCGTCGGACGTGACGAGCACGTCGTCCTCGATGCGCACGCCGATGCCGCGCAGGTGCTCGGGCACGGCGAGGTCGTCGGCGCGGAAGTAGAGACCGGGTTCGATGGTGAAGACCATGCCGGGCTCGAGCTCGGCGTCGAGGTACATCTCGCGCCGCGCCTGAGCGCAGTCGTGCACGTCGATGCCGAGGTGGTGCGAGGTGCCGTGCACCATCCAGCGACGGTGCTGCTCACCGTGCTCCTTGTCGAGCGACTCCTCGGCGCTCACCGGCAACATGCCCCACTCGGCGAGCCGCGTGGCGATGACGCGCATCGCCGCGAGGTGCACGTCGCGGAACCGTGTCCCCGGCCGCGCCTGGGCGAACGCGGCGTCGGCCGCCTCGCACACCGTGTCGTAGACCTGCCGCTGGTCATCGGTGAACGTGCCGTCGACGGGCAACGTGCGCGTGATGTCGGCGCTGTAGAGCGAGTCGACCTCGACCCCGGCATCGACGAGCACCAGTTCGCCGGAACGGACCGATCCGTCGTTACGGATCCAGTGCAGCGTGTTGGCGTGGTTGCCCGCGGCGGCGATGGTGTCGTAGCCGGTGCCGTTGCCCTCGCGCCGGGCGATCTGCGCAAAGATCGTCTCGACGACCCGCTCGCCGCGATGATGCGCAACCGCCTCTGGCAACGCCCGCACGATCGCCTCGAAGCCGGCCACGCTGGCAGCGACGGCTGCCCGCATCTGCTCGATCTCCCACTCGTCCTTGACGAGCCGGAGTTCCGAGAGGGCCTCTGTGAGCTCGGCGTCGAGCGTGACGGCAGCTCCCTGGATCTCGTCCTCGTCGTCGGGGTCGCCGGTCGGCCTCGCCTCGTCGACCTCGGCGGTGACGGTGTCGTCGGCGTCGCGCACGACGCGCAGTCGCACACCACCGTCGCCGACGTCCTTGAGCAACGCGTCGTCCAACTCGTCGATGTGTGCACAGCGCAGACCGAGCTCGGCCTCGATTTCCTCCAGCGACGGCCGCGCGCCGACCCACAGCTCGCCGTAGCGGGAATCGGCGTAGAACTCCTCGCTGTCACGCTCGGCGCGAGGCCGGAAGTAGAGCACGGCCTCGTGCGATGGCGCGCCGTCGTTCCCGGGGTCCTCTCCGTCCGACGTGTCGCCGTCGCGATGGACGACGGGATGCAGCACGAGGACGGCGTCGGGTTCGCGGTCGGTGTCGAGGCCGGTCAGGTGGGCGAACGCCGAGTGCGGCCGGAAGCGGTAGTCGGTGTCGTTGCTGCGGACCTTCAGCGCGCCGGCGGGCACGACGAGGCGATCGCCCGGGAAGCGGGCGCCGATGGCGGCCCGGCGCGCGGCGGCGAACGGTGCCACCGCGGCGACGGGTGGCACCATCTCGGGACGTGGCCCCCACCGCTCGCCGACGAACCGCTTGAACGCCTCGGACGTCGGCCGCTGGCTGCGATTGCCGCCGCGCTCGTGGAGTGGCTGAGGTTGCTCGTCCATGCCACAAGTCTGCCAGCACCGCCGCTCTGGGCGGGATCTGTTCCAACTGCTGCAAGAGATCCCGCCCAGACGGTGTAGTGGGACGAATCCCGCCCAGACGGTGGTGGGCCGGGTCGCGTGGGGTTCGCGCTGTCGGCCGGCGGGGTCGCGGAAGTAGCGTCGCCACCGTGGCGAACGACGACGACCATCTCGATCGGTCGGTTGCCGAGCGGGTGATCGCGCTGATCGATGCGACGAACCTGGCGGACGATTGCACCGACGAGGACGTGATCGAGCTCTGCCGCTCGGCGACCGGCAGCGAGACCGACGGCGGCCCCACCGCCGCCGTGTGCGTGTACCCGCAGTTCGTCGAGCTCGCTCGCCGTGAGCTCCCGCCCGAAGTGCTCGTCGCCACGGTCGTCAACTTTCCCGGCGGTGACGACGCCGTCGACCACGTGGTGGCCGAGACCGAGGCTGCGCTGGCAGCCGGCGCCGACGAGATCGACGTCCTGCTCCCGTACCGAGCGTTCCTCGAGGACAGGTTCGAGGAGGCGGCAGCGATGATCGACGCCGTGCGCGCCGTGGTGGATGAGGACCACGCGCTGAAGGTGATCATCGAGTCGGGTGCGATGTCCGACCGCGCCCAGGTCGATGCCGCGTCGAGGTTGGCCGTCGACCACGGGGCCGACTTCGTCAAGACCTCGACCGGCAAGATCGACGTCTCCGCCACACCGGAAGCCGCCGAGACGATCCTCGGTGTGTTGAGCACCGCCGATCGCCCCGTCGGCATCAAGGTCGCCGGCGGCGTGCGTTCCATCGACGACGCCACCGAATACCTCGCCCTCGCCGACCGCATCATGGGCGACGGTTGGGCCTCGCCCGCCACCTTCCGCTTCGGCTCCAGCTCCCTCCTCACCACCGCCCGCATGGCCGTGACGACCGACCAGCCGGACGCGGCGACCGAGCCAGACGCGGGGAACGACCCAGCGACGCGCGACGAGGGAAGCGCCAGCGACGAGTCGCACGCGGGGAACGACTCAGCGACGCGCGACGAGGGAAGCGCCAGCGACGAGCCGGACGCGGCGCAAGGAGGAAGCGAAGCGGCCGACGAGCCCGCAACCAGGACAGCCACATGAGACGCGTCGTTCTCGCCGTGGCCGGGGTGTTGCTCGTCGTCCTGTCGACGGTCGGATTTGGGCGGATGGCGTCGGCGCACACCGAGCTGGAGTCGGCATCGCC
>JALZNU010000119.1 GCA_030857495.1 Actinomycetota bacterium
GTCGAACGGCAAGTCGGTGCGGCTCGACGGGACGAGGGTCACCACCGCGACCGGCCCCATCGTGTGGGGCGAGCCCGGCACGAATGGGCAGCACGCGTTCTACCAACTGCTCCACCAGGGCACGCGCCTCGTGCCCGTCGACTTCATCGGCTTCGCCACGCCGCACCACGACCTCGTCGAGCATCACGACCTGTTGATGGCGAACCTCTTCGCACAGGCCGAGGCGCTCGCGTTCGGGCGTGACAACGACGCCGAGCCGCACCGCCGCTTCGAAGGTGATCGGCCCAGCACGACGATCCTCGCCCCACAGCTGACGCCCTCGGTACTCGGGCAGCTCGTCGCGCTCTACGAACACATCGTGTTCGTGCAGGGCTGCGTGTGGGGGATCGACAGCTTCGACCAGTGGGGCGTCGAGCTCGGCAAGGAGCTGGCCAACAGCATCACGCCAGAGCTCACGGGTGAACCGCCCGACGACGGCGCAGTGGCGCCGTCGCACGACTCGTCGACCGCGGCGCTCGTCGACTGGTACCGGAGGCGAAGAAATAAAAAACAGTAAAGACTTGTTTATAGTGTGACACGAAGGAGTGACACATGGAACGAGTCGCAGTCATCACGGGAGCGTCACAGGGCCTCGGCCTGGCGCTGGCCGAGCAGCTCGCCGAGGAGAGCTGGGCGCTCGTCATCGACGCCCGGCGGGCCGATCGGCTGACCGCGGCCGTAGCGCAGCTGCAGGCGTACACCGACGTCGTCGGCGTTGCCGGGGATGTCGCCGATCCCGACCATCGAGGGGCGCTCGCCGACGCAGCGCGCATCCTGGGTCCGGTGGCGCTCGTCGTCAACAACGCGAGCACGCTCGGAGCGAGCCCGCTGCCGTCGCTCACGAGCATCGAGCCCGACACGCTGGCGAGGATCTTCGCCGTCAACGTGATCTCGCCCATCGCGCTGGTGCAGGCGCTCGATCCGGCGCCCGGTGCCGTCATCATCAACATCACGAGTGACGCTGCCGTCGAACCGTACGAGTCGTGGGGCGGCTACGGCGCCAGCAAGGCGGCGCTCGAACACGCGAGTCGAGTCCTCGCCGTCGAACATCCCGAGTGGCGGGTGTTGACGATCGACCCCGGCGACATGCAGACCGAGATGCACCAGGACGCCTTCCCGGGCGAGGACATCAGTGACCGGGCCCTGCCTGCCGAGAGCGTGCCTGCGATCGTCGCCCTCATCGAGTCGGAGCTGCCGAGCGGCCGCTACCGGGCGCACGAGGTGGCGCAATGAGCGTCGCCCCGACGCTGCCGATGCCGCTTGCCCTCGACTTCCAGCTCGACAGCGCGCACATCGCACGCGAACCGGCTGAGCGACGCTGGGCTTCGCGAGCCGACGTGCGGTTGATGGTGTCGCCCGGTGAGGACGAGCCGCGCCACGCAGCGTTCGCCGATCTCTCCGAGCTGCTCGCCCCGGGCGACCTCGTCGTCGTCAACAACTCGGCGACGGTACCGGCGGCGATCGACGCGACGCTCGACGACGGGCGCCAGATCGTTCTGCACGTGTCGACCGAGCTGCCCGGCGGCCTGTGGATGGTCGAGCCGCGCCAGCCGATCGTGGGCGGGGCGACGGCGCCATTGCGGCTCGATGCGCGACCGTGGCAGGTGCGCCTTGCCGGTGACACTCAGCTCCAGCTGCTGCGACCAGCGCCCGGCTCGCAGCGCCTGTGGCTCGCCACGGTGCCCGACGACGTCGATCTCGTCGGCTCGCTGTGGTGCTCGGGTCGAGCGATCCGCTATGACTACGTCCCTGGCGATCTCCCGATCGAGGCCTACCAGACGGTGTTCGCGTTCGAGCCGGGAAGCGCCGAGATGCCGAGCGCGGCGCGGCCGTTCACCGACGAGATCGTCACGTCCCTCGTCCGCCGCGGCATCGGCATCGCCATCATCACGCTGCACACCGGCGTGTCGTCGCTCGAGGGTCACGAGCTGCCGTATCCCGAGCGCTACGACGTCTCGGCGGGGGCCGCAGCGATTGTGAACGCCACCCGGGCGGCGGGCGGGCACGTGATCGCCGTCGGCACGACTGTCGTCCGAGCGCTCGAGTCGACGGTGGATCGCAACGGCACCGTGCATCCCGGATCGGGCTGGACCGATGTGGTCGTCACCCCCGAGCGCGGCGCGACGGCGGTGGACGGATTGCTCACGGGGTGGCACGAGCCCGCCGCCACACATCTTGCGATGCTGGAAGCGGTCGCCGGACGTGACGCACTCACGACCGCCTACAGCTCGGCGTGGCAGCAGGGTTACCTCTGGCACGAGTTCGGCGACAGCCACCTGCTGCTTCCCTACGCTGAACGGCGATGACAAACGACGCGACAGCGCCGATCGGCGCCACGCCCGGCGACCGCTCGGGCGGGAGCGCGCCAGGAGGGGTGGCGGTGGCGCCGCCGCTCCCGGGCGGACGGCGGGCAGTGTTGTATGCCGTGCGCCAGCTCGGCGACGGCGTCGTCGGCGACATCGCCGAGCACGTCGGGATCACCGTCAGCGGCGCCCGCCAGCACCTCGATGCCCTGATCGCCGAGCGTCTCGTGGCGACGTCGGAGATCCCGCGCAGCCCCGGTCGTCGCGGCCGACCGACGCGGTCGTACCACGTCACCCAGCTCGCCGACGCGCTGTTCCCGAAGGCGTACGGGGCGTTGACGAACGAGCTTCTCGGCTACCTCGCCGAAGAGGACGACGAGACCGTCGACCGCCTCTTCAGCAGGCGAAGGGACACGCGCATCGCCAACGCCCACGAGCGCCTGCGCCCGAAGCGGTCGCTGAGGGCAAAGGTCGAGGAGCTGGCCGGGATCCTGGACGAGGACGGCTACCTGGCCACCGCCGAGACGCTCGGCCGCGGCCGGTACCGCGTCGTCGAGCACAACTGCGCCATCGCGGCCGTCGCCAGTCGGTACGGGCAGGCCTGCGTGAGCGAGCTCGAGTTCATCCGTGCCGTGCTGCCCGACGCGACGGTCGAGCGTGTCAGCCACATGGTGCGTGGCGACCGCCATTGCGCCTACGAGATCACCGCCCGCCCGAACTGCCGGTAGGGAACCGCCCGATCCGACCGCTTCTGCCTCCAGGACGAACGCCGTTGCGCCCGCCGCCGGACCTGAACCCGGGATGGTGCGCATCGCCGCCGAGGCGTACGATCCGAGCGAGGCGACGACTGCGAGGGGGGAATCTCGTGTTCGCACGACGAATGCTCGCATCGCTGGTGGTGTCGGTCGCGGCGCTGCCGGCCATGCTCGGTGGGTGCGAGCCGACCGATCGGCTGCCGGACCTGCGCGTCGGCGAGCTGTACGGGTTCAGTGTCCAGCGCACGTCGAGCGGCCGGGCGCTGCTGCGGTTCGGCACGATCGGGTTCAACGTCGGTGCGGGACCGCTCGAGGCGCGAGGGGTGAGGACCGACACCGATTCGGGGTCGATGCTCGTCACGCAGCGGATCTACGACTCCGAGGGTGGGCATCGCGACCGCCGGACGTCGGCGGTCATGGTGTACGACACGGGCGACAACCACGACCACTGGCACACCCGTCAGTTCATGACGGTCACGATGTACCGGCTCGGCAACCCGACCGGCAACGTGTACGGGTTGCGCAAGCTCGGCTACTGCCTGCTCGACGCCGAGCGGATGTCCAACCCGCCGCCGAACTCGCCGGACACACCCGGGTATCCCAACGGCACGTGCGGCAACAGGTCGTCGACGAGCGTGCGCACCGGACTGTCCATCGGCTACGGCGACGACTACCCGCCCCAGTACGCGCACCAGTGGATGGACGTCAGCCGCCTCCCTCTGGGCACCTATCGCATCTGCGCCACGGTCGACCCGCTCGGCGACTTCGTCGAGTCACGGGACGGCAACAACCAACGATGGGTCGACGTGCGTGTCGACGTCCGTGCGGGCACCGTCCAGGTGCTCGATACCGCCGTCGGCCGCTGCGGCCCCAACGTCTCCTGACGCGGTTCTGGACGTGGCAGCACGCGTGATCGCGCGGTTTCCCACCTCCAAGTCGTGGGTCAGCGGCCGAGCTCGCCGACGGCTTGCTCTCGCATCTTGAACTTCTGCACCTTGCCCGTGACCGTCATCGGGAACTCGTCGACGAGCTTCACGTAGCGCGGCACCTTGAAGTGGGCGATCTTGCCCCTCGCGAAGTCGCGCAGCGATTCCTCGTTCGTCGAGGCGCCGGGACGGAGCTTGATCCACGCCATCAGCTCCTCGCCGTAGTGCTCGTCGGGGACACCGATGACCTGGACGTCCTCGACGTCGGGATGGGTGTAGTAGAACTCCTCGACCTCGCGCGGGTACACGTTCTCGCCGCCGCGGATCACCATGTCCTTGATCCGTCCGACGATGTTGACGTACCCGTCGTCATCCATGACGGCGAGGTCGCCGGTGTGCATCCAGCCGTCGTCGTCGATCGCCTCGGCCGTGCGCTCGTCGTCACCCCAGTAGCCCGACATCACCGAGTAGCCCCGAGTGCAGAACTCGCCGGTCGCACCCCGCGCAACCGTGTCGCCCGACTCGGGGTCGGCGACCCGGATCTCCACGTGGGGGTGCACCCGCCCGACGGTGGCCGTGCGGTGGTGCAGCGAGTCGTCGGGCAGCGTCTGGGTCGAGACGGGCGACGTCTCGGTCATCCCGTAACAGATCGTGACGTCGGCCATGTTCATCCGGTCGACGCAGGCCTTCATCACCTCGACGGGGCACGGCGATCCGGCCATCACGCCCGTGCGCAGGCTGGACAGGTCGTACTCGTCGAATGTCGACAGCCCGAGCTCGGCGATGAACATCGTCGGGACGCCGTACAGCGCAGTGCAGCGCTCGGCCTGCACCGTGTCGAGCACGTGGACGGGGTCGAAGGCGTCGCTCGGGATCACCATCGTCGCCCCGTGAGTCGTCGCCCCGAGGTTGCCCATCACCATCCCGAAGCAGTGGTAGAAGGGAACGGGGATGCACAGCCGCTCGCCGGGGCCGAAGCGCTGCAGCTCGGTGACGAAGTAGCCGTTGTTGAGGATGTTGCGGTGCGAGAGCGTGGCGCCCTTCGGGTAGCCCGTCGTGCCGGACGTGTACTGGATGTTGATCGAGTCGTCAGGACCGAGGGTCCGGCGCCGGGCGGCGAGCTGGTCGTTGTCGACGTGGGTGGAGCCGGCGACGATCTCGTCCCAGTCGTCCTCCCAGAAGAAGACGGCACGCTCGAGGCTGGGGCAGTCGGGCTGCACCTGCTCGACCATGTCGATGTAGTCCGACGTCTTGAACGACGGCGCGGCGAAGAGGACCTTGCATCCCGACTGGTTGAGCGCATAGGCGAGCTCGTGGGTGCGGTACGACGGGTTGAGGTTGACGAGGATGACGCCGATCTCGGCCGTGGCGTACTGCACGAGTGTCCACTCGGCGTAGTTCGGGCTCCACAGCCCGACGCGGTCGCCACGTTCGAGCCCGAGGCCGATCAGCCCGCGGGCGAGGGCGCTGACGCGATCGGCGAACTCGGCGTACGTCCAGCGCACGCCC